>JAEXJH010000486.1 GCA_023445955.1 Pseudomonadota bacterium | reverse complement strand
GGTCAGGACCCGCTGGGGCCGCTCGACGAAGGCGCGCAGCAGCGAGAACTCGCCGCTGGAGAGGTTGACCACCACCGACTGCGGCGAGCGCAGCTCACGGCGGACCAGGTCCAGGCGCCAGCCGGCGAACTCGCAGGCCGCGCCCATGGCGTCGTCGACCGTGCGGGGCTCCTGGCGACGGCGCAGCACGGCGCGGACGCGGGCCAAGAGCTCGCGCGGATTGCAGGGCTTTGGCAGATAGTCGTCGGCGCCCAGTTCCAGGCCGACGATGCGGTCGGTGTCTTCGCCCATGGCCGACAGCATGATGATCGCCGGGCCGTCATTGGCCGACGACAGCCGGCGGCAGATGGCCAGGCCGTCTTCGCCCGGCAGCATGATGTCCAGCACGATCAGGTCGATCGGACCGCGCGCCAGGACCTGCTCCATGGTGCGGGCGTCCTGGGCGGTTTCGACCACGTAGCCATGGCGCGCCAGGAAGTCCGACACGACGTCGCGGATGCCCGGATCGTCATCGACGATCAGGATGCGCGGCGCCGCGCCGCGCTGAGCGTCGGTCTCGCCTTGGACGGTGCTTTGGACGTTTTCCATGCGAATTCCCTGTCACGCCCTCGTCACGCTCAGATTTCACGCCTGAAACAGCCGCGCAACCCGGTCATGCGATCCAATGTCGCACCGTTGGCTGACGAGCCGTCGGCGTCCGGAGCCTGGTCCATCCTTCCCCCCCCCTTGAATGGACCGGGCTCCGACGAGCTTCCAATCACAATCAGCCGGGCGAATGGTTCTTCGGGGCCTGATAGCGGTCGCCTTGCGCCTGCATGGCCGCAATCACCCGATCGCCGACGAACGGATTGTTGCGGCGCTCGGCCCCGAAGGTCGACATCGGTCCGTGGCCCGGCACGAAGCGGACATCGTCGCCCAGAGGCCAGAGCTTCTGGGTGATCGCGTCAATCAGGTCCTGATGGTTGCCCAGCGGAAAGTCGGTCCGGCCGATCGAGCCCTGGAACAGGACATCGCCGACCTGGGCGAACTTGGTCTCGCGATGGAAGAACACCACATGGCCGGGCGTGTGGCCGGGGCAATGGAAGACCTCGAACTCGGTCTCGCCCAAGGTGACGGTGTCGCCGTCCTTCAGCCAACGGTCGGTGACGAAGATCCGGGCCTCGGGCATGCCGTACTGCTCGCCCGACTGCTGGATGCGGTCGATCCAGAACTGGTCGTCCTCGTGCGGACCCTCGATCGGCACGCCGGTGCGCACCTTCAGCTCGGCCGCGCCGCCGGCGTGGTCCATGTGGCCGTGGGTGATCCAGATCTTTTCCAGCGTCAGGCCCTTGTCGGCCATGGCCTTCATCAGGCGGTCGACCTCGCCGCCCGGATCGATGACGGCGGCCTTCATCGTCTTGGTGCACCAGACGATCGTGCAGTTCTGCTGCAGCGGTGTAACCGGGGCGATCACGGCGGCGATGGGCATGCTGGCCTGGGTCACGAGGCGACCTCCAAAAGAAAAGGGCGGGAGCCGAAGCGCCCGCCCTCTTTGACCTAAAGCCTAGTGGCCGCAGATCAAGATCATTCCGCGCCGGGCAGGCCGGTGGGCGGAGCGTCGTCGTCCAGTTCGTGCACTTCGCCGCGCAGGCCGCGACCGACGTGGCTTTTACGGAAGCCGTAGGCGAAGTAGATGATCAGGCCCAGGGCGCCCCAGACGGGCAGGACCATCATCGCTTCGAACGGCAGGTTGAAATACAACACCGCGCAGCCGACCAGGGCGATCGGGGCCACGACCCAGACGAACGGGGTGCGGAACGGACGGTGACGGGTCGGATCCTTCTTGCGCAGGACCATCACCGCGATCGCCACCATGAAGAAGGCGAACAGGGTGCCCGAGTTCGAGATGTCGGCCAGCTGACCGACCGGGAAGAACGCGGCGGCGATGGCCACGAACACGCCCGTGAAGATCGTGACGATGTGCGGCGTCTTGAACTTGGGGTGGATGGTCGCGAGCTTCTCCGGCAGCAGGCCGTCGCGGGCCATGACGAAGAAGATGCGGGTCTGGCCGTAGATCATCATCAGGATGACCGACGGCAGCGCCAGGTTGGCGGCCAGGCCCAGCAGGTTGCCCAGGACCGGGAAGTTGATCTGGCGCAGGACGTGGGCCAGGGCCTCGTTCGAGCAGACCAGCTGATCCTTGTTGGCGGCCAGGTTGCAGGCGGCGGTGAAGGCGGCCGAGCCGGGCTGGACGGCCGAACCGTCGGCGCCGAGCACCGGTTGGGCGCCGACGGCGCCGATCGCGCCGGCCGCGACCAGCAGATAGAAGACCGTGCAGAGGGCCAACGAACCGATCAGGCCGATCGGGACGTTGCGCTGCGGGTTCTTGGTTTCTTCGGCGGCGGTCGAGACCGCGTCGAAGCCCACATAGGCGAAGAAGATCGAGGCGGCCGCGCCGACCACGCCCATGCCGGTGGTGCCGGCCGGGCCGAACCAGCCGTTCGGGGTGAAGGGCGAGAAGTTGCCGGTCTTCAGGACGGGCAGGGCCATCACGATGAAGACGGTCAGGGCGGTGACCTTGATGGCCACGAGCACGGCGTTGACGCGAGCGCTCTCGGTCGTCCCCACGACCAGAAGGGCGGTCACGGCCAGGGCCACGATGATGGCCGGGACGTTGACGATGCCGGCGCTGAAGTCGGCGGCGGGCATGAAGCCGTTCATCGACCAGGTCGGGCCGTGGCGCAGCAGATCAGGCCAGTGGAAGCCTAGCGCGTTCTCGATCAAACCGAGGAAGTAGCCCGACCAACCGACCGACACGGCCGAGGCGGCGACGGCGTATTCCAGGATCAGCGCCCAGCCGACCATCCAGGCCAGCAGTTCGCCCATGACGGCGTAGGAATAGGTGTAGGCGGAACCCGAGACCGGGACCATCGAGGCCAGTTCGGAGTAGCAGAGCGCGGCGAAGGCGCAGACGGCGCCGGCGATCACGAAGGACCACATCATGCCTGGGCCGGCCTTCTGGGCGGCGGCGGCGGTCAGCACGAAGATACCCGTACCGATGATCGCACCGACCCCCAGCAGCGTCAGCTGGATGGGACCAAGCGAGCGGTGAAGGGATTTTTTCTCAGCCGTCGCTAGGATCGCATCAAGCGATTTTACGCGCCACATAGTTCCTCCTGGATAGGCAAGACTCCCCCCGGGGGTCGCCTTTAGAAAATTTTGCGGACCGTGACCCGTTTATGAGCATGGGGTCAAGGTCGAGCAGCGGATGCGCGTAAATGTTCTCCCGCACCCTGACTAGTCCAGCGATGCTTGGCGGCGGGCGGCCCGACCGCTAAAGCGGGCGCGATGTTGCCCATTTTCGAGGCCCTTCCGGCGCTGAAAGGCGCCCTTGCCGAACGGGAGACCGCCGTTCTCGTCGCCCCGCCCGGCGCGGGCAAGACGACGGCTGTTCCCTTGGCGCTCCTGGAAGAGTCGTGGGTGCAGGGGCGCAAGATCATCGTCTTGGAGCCCCGCCGCCTGGCCGCCCGCGCAGCCGCCTCGCGCATGGCCGCCAACCTCGGCGAATCCGTCGGTGAGACGGTCGGCTTCCGGGTGCGCCTGCAGTCCAAGGTTTCGGCGAAGACCCGCATCGAGGTGGTCACCGAAGGCGTCTTCACACGGATGATTCTCGACGATCCGGGCCTGGACGGCGTCGCCGCGGTGCTGTTCGACGAGTTCCACGAGCGAAGCCTCGACGCCGACCTCGGCCTGGCCTTCGCCCGTGACGTCCAGAGCGTACTGCGCGACGACCTGCGCCTGCTGATCATGTCGGCGACCCTGGACGGGGCGCGGATCTCCTCGCTGCTAGCCGACGCGCCCATCGTCGAAAGCGAAGGCCGGGTGTTCCCGGTCGACACCCGCTATCTGGGCCGCGACGAGCGTCAGCGGCTTGAGGAGCGCGTCGGCCGCGCCGTCGAGCGGGCCTTGGCGGAGGAGACCGGCAGCGTGCTCGTGTTCCTGCCCGGCCAGGGCGAGATCCGCCGCGCCGAGAGCTGGCTGAACGAGCGCCTGCGCCGGCCGGATGTCGATATCGCCCCGCTGTACGGCGCGCTTGAACCCGCCGCCCAGGACCGCGCCATCTCTGCCTCGTCCGCCGGCCGACGCAAGGTGGTGCTGGCCACCTCGATCGCCGAGACCAGCCTGACAATCGAGGGCGTGCGGGTCGTGATCGACGCCGGCCAAGCCCGGGTGCCGCGCTACGACCCGGCCTCGGGGATCACCCGGTTGGAGACGGTGCGTGTCAGCCGCGCCGCCGCCGACCAGCGGCGGGGCCGCGCCGGCCGCACCGAGCCCGGCGTCTGCTACCGCCTGTGGGACGAGCCCGAAACCCGGTCGCTGCCGGCCTTCGCGCGGCCCGAGATCCTGGAGGCCGATCTCTCGCGTCTGGCCCTGGACCTGGCCCGCTGGGGCTCGCGCGATCCGTCTGGGCTCACCTTCCTGGATCCGCCGCCGGCCGCCGCCTTCGCCGAAGCCCGCACCTTACTCACCCGCATCCAGGCGCTGGACGCAGCAGGCGATCTCACCGCCCACGGCAAGGCCCTGGCCGAGATGCCGCTGCCGCCGCGCTTGACGCACATGGTCGTCCGCGCCGCCGCTTCCGGGCAGGCGCGCGAGGCCGCCGAAGTCGCCGCCGTGCTGACAGAACAGGGTCTGGGCGGCAAGGACGTCGACCTGCGCCGGCGGCTGGAAAACCTGCACCGCGACCGCTCGCCTCGCGGCCGTGACGCCATGGCCC
>JAEXJH010000485.1 GCA_023445955.1 Pseudomonadota bacterium | reverse complement strand
GGAAACCGCCGGTGAAATCCAAGCCCGCAGCGTCGCCCTCGTCATAGGCCGGGGCGACCGCGACGCCTTCGGGGGTGTTCCAGGCCTCGCCCTCTGGGGCAGGCGCCGATGCGACCTCGGCGAAGTCGATGGTGGTGAAGTCGGGGAACTTGCTCATGACCTCAAGCTCCTTCGAAGGCGGCGGCGAAGCGGACCGGCGTCAGGGCCGGGCAGTGGCTGTCGGGGCCGGGCAGACGGACGTCAGGACCGATGACGGCGACGGCTTCGGGCGTCTCGACTTCCGGCGTCTTGTCGTCGGCGTTCGGGAAGACCGTGACCCCCAGGATCTTGCGGCGCTTGTCGGCGAAGGCGGCTTCCTGCGCCGCGCGGGTCTTGGCCACCGCGTCGGCGACCAGGCCGCTCTCCAGCGCCTTGATGATCCCGCCGGCGGCCTCGATGGCCTGGAAGCCGCCCCAGGCGGCGCGGGCCAGCTGGTCGGTCAGGTTGTCCAGGTACCAGGCCCCGCCGGCCGGATCGGCGACGCGGCCCAGATTGCTCTCTTCCATCAGGACGAGCTGGGTGTTGCGGGCCTGGCGACGGGCGAAGGCGGTGGGCAGGCCGATGGCGTCGGTGAAGGCGTCCAGCAGGATAGCGTCCGCCCCGCCGACCGCGCCGGCGAACCCGGCCGAGGTCAGGCGCAGCAGGTTCGTCCAGGCGTCGGCCTTGGCCAGCATCCGGCGCGAGGAGCGGACCTCGATCCTGGGAGCGACCGTGACGCCGCAGGCTTGCGTCAGCCGCGCCCACATCGCCTTGGCCGCGCGGATCTTGGCGACGCCGGTGAAATATTCCCCGTCGAGGCTGACGCCGAGCACGATGCGGCCGAAGGCGTCTTCCATCGAAAGGCCCGAGCGCACCAGGGCCTTGGCGTAGGCGAGGGCCGACGCGGTCATGACCGCCAGCTCCTCGGTGTTCGATCCGCCGGCCTCGTGCGCGGTGCGACCGGTGGCCAGGAACAGGCTGGCCTTGGCGTAGGTCTGCGCCAGGCGTGAGGCGACCGTGGCGGCGTTGAAGACGTGGCTCTCGATCGGGCCGGGGCTGACGCCGGCGATTGCGAAGGCGGTCAAGGGATCCAGGTGGAACGCCAGCGGCGCATTGGGCGCCGCCTTGGCTAGCGCGCCCAACCAGTCGGCGGCCTTGGGACCCAGGAAGCCGGCGTCCAGCGCCACCGGGGCCAGGTCCAGCAGCACGCCCGACAGCGCCTTGGCCAGGTCGTCCGTAGAGCCGACCGCGACGCCGTTCGCGCCGGTCGGATCCAGCTGCAGCAGCACCGAGGCTGCGCCGCCTTCCAGGTCGGTCAGGATGTCCTTGGCCACGCGAGCCGGGTCGGGATGGGCGGCGCGGGTGCGCAGGTCCCAGGGCCGTTCGGGATCGCGGGCGCGCAGGTCGCGGGCCACGGCGACGCCGTCCTGGGCGGTATAGAGCGGCTGGATCGTCAGGCCGTCGGGCGTCTTGATCGTCAGGGCGTCGTCGAAGCTCTGGCCCTTCAGGGTCTTCTCGACCAGGGCCATCCAGCGCGCGCGCGTCGCGTCATCGCCTTGGGCGCCAAATTCCTCGGCCAGGGGCATCGTCGCCACGGTCAAAGCGTCTCTCTCCTGCGGTGCAGCATTTTTTGTCTTTTGGACCGTGATGCGCTCGTGCCCTTACGGCCGTCAAGCCTTGCACAGAAGTCGAACGCGCGTTTAATCTGATCGGTGATCACATATTCGGCGTCTCAAGCCGATCTCCGAAGGGGAGCTCTTCCATGGCCCTGCCGCCCATCCTGCGTGACCGTCTGCGCCTGCCGGTCATCGCCTCGCCGCTGTTCATCATCAGCAATCCGGACCTGGTCATCGCCCAGTGCAAGGCCGGCATCGTCGGCTCGTTCCCGTCGCTGAACGCCCGTCCGATCTCGCAGCTGGACGAGTGGCTGCACCGCATCACCGAGGAACTGGCCGCCCACGACAAGGCCCACCCGGAAGCGCCGAGCGCGCCGTTCGCCGTCAACCAGATCGTCCACAAGACCAACAACCGGCTCGAGGAAGACATCGAGCTGTGCGTCAAGCACAAGGTCCCGGTGGTCATCACCTCGCTGGGCGCCCGCGAGGACCTGAACGGCGCGATCCATTCGTACGGCGGCGTCACGCTGCACGACGTCATCAACGACCGCCACGCCCACAAGGCCATCGAGAAGGGCGCCGACGGCCTGATCCCCGTCGCGGCGGGCGCGGGCGGCCACGCCGGCACCCTGTCGCCGTTCGCGCTGATCCAGGAGATCCGCCAATGGTTCGATGGGCCGGTGGCGCTGTCGGGCTCGATCGCCTCGGGCCGCTCGATCCTGGCCGCCCAGGCCATGGGCGCGGACCTGGCCTATATCGGCTCGGCCTTCATCGCGACCGAGGAGGCCAACGCCATCGAGGGCTACAAGCAGGGCATCGTCGAGGGGCGCGCCGACGGCATCGTCTATTCGAACCTCTTCACCGGCGTGCACGGCAACTACCTGCGCTCGTCGATCGTCAATGCGGGCATGGATCCCGACAACCTGCCGGTCAGCGATCCGTCCAAGATGAGCTTCGGCTCGGGCGGCAACCAAGAAGCCAAGGCCTGGCGCGACATCTGGGGCTCGGGCCAGGGCATCGGCGCGATCGATACCGTGCTGCCGGCCGCCGAGCTCATCGCCAAGTTCGCGTCGGAGTATGAGCAAGCCAAGGCCGAACTGGCGGCCAAGACGGCGCTGACGTCCGGAAATCACTTGGCTTTCGCCGCCGAGTAAGCGGGTGGAGCACGGGGACAGGGCGTCGCCTGTCCCCGGCCTTCTCAGCGGTTCGATGCTAGGGGCGATCTCAATCGCTCCCGGAGCCGCCCATGTTCGACGACACGACGCCCCGCCTCGGCCTGCCCTATGTGGTGGCCGCCCAGGCGCAGAAACACATCCCCATCAATGAGAGTCTGGCCCGGCTGGACGGCCTGGTGCAGCTGGCCGTCGAGAGCCGGTCGGTCTCAGTCCAGCCCGCCAGCCCCGCCAACGGCGGCGTCTGGATCGCGGCGTGGCCGGGTCCGCCCGCCGGAACCCTGATGCGTTTCGAGGCCGGCGCCTGGGAGTCCCTGACCCCCGCCGAGGGCGTGCTGGCCTGGGTCAAGGACGAGAACCAGATGGTCGCCTTCGACGGCGCGGCCTGGGTTCCGTTGTCGGCGACCTTCCGCAGCACCGTGGCGGCCCAGACGCCGAACCTGGCCAACACCCGGCTGGAAGTGCTGGAGCAGGTGGTCACCCTGTCGGGCGCCGCGACCGCGACCAGCATCGCCATCCCGAGCCGCGCAATCGTGCTGGCCGTCTCGACCCGGACCACGGCCGCGGTCACCGGCGCTGCCTCGTACAATTGTGGGGTCTCCGGCGACGTCGGCAAGTTCGGCGGTTCGCTGGGTGTCGCCAAGAATTCCAGCAACATCGGGGTGATCGGGCCGACGGCCTACTACGAGGACACACCGGTGCTGCTGACGGCGGTCAGCGGGAACTTCGTGACCGGCAAGGTGCGGGTGGCCATCCACGTCCTGAGGTTCGACGCGCCTGCTGCGGTCGCCTGACGCGTTGACGGCGGCGCCGGCAGCGGCTACACGCCGCCTCACCTTTGGGGAGTAGCCGCCCGCGACTATCAGCGGGCCCCGCCGTCAACACACTTGGTCCTCGGACCATGGCGCGGGGAAGGGAAGCGACTGGAGCTTCCTTGGCGAGACCAATGGCGCCGATTTCCATCCGGGCCGGGTGGGCGTCGACGCTATTGGCATGCGCCCGGCCCGGAGGACTATTTCAAATGGAAGCCCTGCTCGTCTCGACTCTGGTCGTGGCCATCGCCGAAATCGGCGACAAGACCCAGCTCCTGGCCATCATCCTGGCCACGCGGTTCAAGAAGCCGATCCCGATCATCATGGGCATCCTGGTCGCCACCCTGGCCAACCACGCCCTGGCCGCCACCGCCGGCTACTGGGTGTCGGACTTCCTGAGCGGCGCCTGGTTCAAGTGGGCCATCGCCATCTCGTTCATCGCCATGGCCGCCTGGGCGCTGATCCCCGACAAGGCCGATGACGAGGAAGGCCAGAACGCCGGCCGTTACGGCGTGTTCGTGACCACGGCCATCGCCTTCTTCCTGGTCGAGATGGGCGACAAGACCCAGATCGCCACGGTCGCCCTGGGCGCCAAGTTCCACTCCATCGCCTGGGTCGCCGCCGGCACCACCCTGGGCATGATGCTGGCCAACGTCCCGGCCGTGTATCTGGGCGAGGCCGCGACCAAGATCGTGCCGCTGAAGTACGTGCGGATGGGCGCGGCGCTGATCTTCCTGCTGCTGGGCGTCTGGCAGGTGGCGGAATTGACTGGGCTGTTGAAGTAAGCGGGCAGCGCTCGCTATGAGGGACGGAGCATGGAGTTCCGTCCCTCATGACCCAAGATCCGCGCGGCTGGGAGTTCTGGATCGACCGGGGCGGCACGTTCACCGACATCGTCGCGCGGCGACCGGACGGGTCGCTGGTCACCCACAAGCTGCTGTCGGAAAATCCCGAGCACTATGCCGACGCCGCCGTGGCGGGCGTCCGGGCGCTGCTGCCGGACGGCGCGACCATCGACGCGGTGAAGATGGGCACCACCGTCGCCACCAACGCGCTTCTGGAGCGCAAGGGCGAGCCGACCGTCCTGGCGATCACGGCGGGCCACGCCGACGCCCTGCGGATCGGCTACCAGGCGCGGCCCAAGCTGTTCGAGCGCCACATCGTCAAGCCGGAAGCCCTCTACGACCGCGTCGTCGAGATCGACGAGCGGATGAGCGTCGAGGGGCAGGTGCTGCGGCCGTTGGACGAGACCGCCGCGCGGGCGGGCTTGCAGGCGGCGTTCGACGAAGGCTTCCGGGCCATCGCCATCGTGCTGCTGCACGGCTTCCGCTTCACCGACCACGAGGCGCGGGTCGCCGCGATCGCGCGCGAGATCGGCTTCGCTCAGGTCTCGGTCAGCCACGAGGTCAGCCCGCTGATGAAGCTGGTCGGACGGGGCGACACGACGGTGGTCGACGCCTATCTGTCGCCGATCCTGCGCCGCTATGTGGATCAGGTCGCCGGCGCGCTCGGCCACGACACGCGGCTCCTCTTCATGCAGTCGAACGGCGGCCTGACCGACGCGCGGGCCTTCCGGGGCAAGGACGCCATCCTGTCCGGTCCGGCCGGCGGCGTGGTCGGCATGGCGCGGACGGCGGGCGAGGCCGCGTTCGAGCGCGTCATCGGCTTCGACATGGGCGGCACCTCGACCGACGTCTGCCACTATGCCGGCCAGTACGAGCGGGCATTCGAGACGGTGGTGGCCGGCGTGCGGATGCGCGCGCCGATGATGAACATCCACACCGTGGCGGCGGGCGGCGGCTCGATCTGTTCGTTCGACGGGGCGCGGTTGCGGGTTGGTCCCGCGTCGGCCGGCGCTGTTCCGGGACCGGCGGCCTATCGCCGAGGCGGACCGCTGACGGTCACCGACTGCAACGTCATGCTGGGCAAGCTGCGGCCGGAGTTCTTCCCCAAGGTGTTTGGGCCGAACGCCGACCAGCCGCTGGACACCGAGGCGGTGTCGCGCGGCTTCGAGGCCGTGTCAGCGCAGATCGAGGCGGCCACCGGAAAGACCATGACGCCGCAGGAAGTCGCCGAAGGCTTCGTCACCATCGCCGTCGAGAACATGGCCAAGGCCGTGCGGCAGATCTCGATCCAGCGCGGCTACGACGTCACCCGCTATGTCCTGGCCTGCTTCGGCGGGGCGGGCGGGCAGCATGCCTGCCTGGTCGCCGACGCGCTGAGCATGACCAAGGTCATGATCCACCCGTTCGCCGGGGTGCTCAGCGCCTACGGCATGGGTCTGGCCGACCTACGCCTGATCCGCGAGGAGACGGTCGAGCGGCCGTTGGACGCCGCGGGTGACCTGGCCGACCGCGCGAAGGTGCTGGCCGCCGAGGCCGAGGCCGCCCTGCGGGCGCAGGACGTGCCGATGGCCTCGGTCGAGACCGTCGCTAGCCTGCGCGTGAAGTACGCGGGCACCGATACGCCGCTGGTCGTGCCGTTCGGCGATCGCATCCGCGAGGAATTCGAGGAACTGCACCAGCGCCGCTTCGGCTTCACCTCGCCGACGACGCCGCTCGTGGTCGAGACGCTGTCGGTGGAGGCGATCGGGCATTCGGACGCCGGTTCTGAACCGGTTTTTGAGTCCGGCGCGTCTCGCAGCGCCGACGCCTTGGCGACAGTCGAAACCCGCATGGCCGGCGAACTCCACAGCACCCCCGTCTTCGACCGCGAAGCCCTGGCGATCGGCGCCGAGATCCTCGGCCCCGCCATCATCCGCGAAGCCACCGGCACCACGGTCGTCGAGCCCGGCTGGCGCGCGACCGTGGACACTCACCTGAACCTGATCCTCGACCGCGTCGTCGCCCTGCCGGCCCGCAAGGCCATCGGCACGCAAGCAGATCCCGTCATGCTGGAGGTGTTCAACAACCTCTTCATGGCCGTGGCCGAGGAGATGGGCTTCGCGCTGCAGAACACGGCTTATTCCGTGAACATCAAGGAGCGGCTGGACTTCTCCTGCGCGCTCTTCAGCCGCGACGGCGACCTGATCGCCAACGCCCCGCACATGCCGGTGCACCTGGGCTCGATGGGCGACAGCGTGCGAGCCATCCGCGATGCGCGCGAGCACGACGGCCGAGGCATGAGGCCCGGCGACGTCTACATGCTGAATGCGCCCTATAACGGCGGGACCCACCTGCCGGACGTGACGGTTGTCATGCCGGTGTTCGACCCGGCCGGGGCGTTGCTGTTCTACGTCGCCGCGCGCGGGCACCAGGGCGACATCGGCGGCATCACGCCGGGCTCGATGCCGCCGACCAGCAGGACGGTCGAGGAGGAGGGCGTCCTGATCGAGAACTTCCTGCTGGTCGAGGGCGGGCGGTTCCTGGAGGCCGAGACGCGGGCGCTGCTGGCCTCGGGCAAGTGGCCGGCGCGCAATCCCGACCAGAACATCGGCGACCTCAAGGCCCAGATCGCCGCCTGCGCGCGCGGGGCCGAGGCGCTGACCGGCATGGTCGCCGAGTTCGGCCAGGACGTCGTCGAGGCCTACATGGCCCACGTCCAGGACAATGCCGAAGAGGCCGTCCGCCGGGTGCTCGCGACGATGCAGGGCGGGACCTTCGCCTACGAGCTGGACGACGGCGCCGTGGTCCGCGTCGCCATCGACGTCGACCAGCAGGCCCGCACCGCGCGCGTCGACTTCACCGGCACCAGCGACCAGGTCCCGACCAACTTCAACGCCCCGGCCTCGATCTGCAGGGCGGCGGCGCTTTATGTGTTCCGCACGCTGGTGGACGACGAAATCCCGATGAACGACGGCTGCCTGCGGCCGGTGGAACTGGTCATCCCGGAAGGCTCGATGCTGCGGCCGCGCTATCCGGCGGCGGTGGTGGCCGGCAATGTCGAGACCAGCCAGGTGGTGGTCGACGCCCTCTACGGCGCGCTCTCCGTGATGGCCGGCGCCCAGGGGACGATGAACAACTTCACCTTCGGCGACGCGCGGCGGCAGTACTACGAGACCATCTGCGGCGGCTCGGGCGCGGGGCCGGACTTCGCGGGGACCGACGCGGTCCAGACCCACATGACCAACAGTCGCCTGACCGATCCCGAGGTGCTGGAGACCCGTTATCCGGTGCTGGTCGAGGCGTTCTCGATCCGGCGCGGTTCGGGCGGGCAGGGCGTTCACAAGGGCGGCGACGGCGTGGTGCGCAGGATCGGCTTCCGCGAGCCGATGACCGCCACCTTGCTGTCCAACCGCCGCCGCGTGCCGCCGTTCGGCTTGCAGGGCGGTGGTCCAGGCGCGGTCGGTAAGGCGCGGGTGGAGCGGGCCGATGGCTCCGTTCAGCCGATGGCCGCCACCGATCTGGTCGAGGTCGGCGCGGGCGATAGCATCGTCATCGAGACGCCGGGCGGTGGCGGTTGGGGGAAGGCATGAAGGCCTCGGTATTGTTCGTCTGCATGGGCAACATCTGTCGCTCGCCCCTCGCCGAAGGTGCGTTCAGGGCTGAAGCTGAGCGCCTGGGCCTGGACGTCACGGTCGACAGCGCCGGTACGGGCGGCTGGCACAAGGGCGACGCGCCGGACCCGCGCGCCATCGCCGTGGCCCGCCGCAACGGCGTCGACATCGGCGGTCTGAAGGCGCGGCAGGTGAAGTCCGACGACTTCCGGACCTTCACCCACATCTACGCCCTGGACCACGATAACCTGCGAGGCCTGCTGCAGGTCGCGCCGGATGACGCGACGGCGGAGGTCGGGCTGTTGCTGGATTTGGTCGAGGGTCATCGCGGGCGGGCCGTGGCCGATCCCTACTACGGCGATGACGCCGGGTTCGACGTGACGTGGAGCGACGTCACGCTCGCGGCGAGAGCCTTGGCCAAGCGGCTGGTGGACGAGGGCTGGGCGCGGGCCTAGTGCAGCGTCGGCCGCACCGTGTGTGAGACCGCCACCTCCGGCTCGTCGAACCGCATCGGCAGCGCCATGCCGTCATTGGCCAAAGCCATGTTCAGGAACCGCGCCATCACGGTGACGCTCTCGGGCGTGACCACCATGCTCTCGATCAGGCGGCCGGCGATTTCGGGGGAGGCTGGGCAGACGCCGCAGGCGGTGATCAGGCGCTGCTCGTCGTCGGCGTAGCCCTTGCAGCAGGGCGCGGAGACGCAGAGCGGGCGGCGCACCTGGCCCTCGATGGCGGACATCATCAGGATGAAGGCGCTGGCCACGCGGGGCGAGACCAGCCCGCCGGCCTTCTTGGAGAGCCGAGCGCCCGGCTCCTCGCCCAGGACGCGGGCGGTGACCCATTGGCGCAGCATCCAGAGCAGGATGCGCTCGCCGTCGGCCAGGCCGACCGGGCCGCAGTGGTTCAGGTGGGTCTCTGAGAAAGGGTCGGGCCGCACGCCGGAAATCTCCTCGCCTGGCAGGGGGCCGACACCCGCCCTGGCGAACCGATCTCGGTGAGCGGCCCGACGCGTTCTTGCGAACACATCGCAACTAGATGGGATGCTTAGTTGCGAGTCAATTGCAAAAACGCGCCGAGGCCTACTTAGCCGCCGAAACCGCCACGGAAGCTGCTGCCGCTGGCGTAGCTGCGACCACCGCCAAAGCCACCGCGCGAGACCACCGAGGTGCGGGTCTGGATCTTTGGCGGAGCGTTGCGAATGGCGTCCGGCGGGTCGATGCTGCTCTTGCTGATCGTCGTGCGGCCGGTGCCGTAGTCGCGTCCCAGCTGTCCGCCCCAGGTCGAGTAGTAGCCGCCGCCGTAGCGGTCGTCGCGGCGATAGAGGCCGGTGCCGCGATAGCCGCCGTCCAGCATCTGGCCGATCACGAAGCCGGCCAGCAGCGGCGTGAAGAAGTTGCCGCCGTTGTTGTAGCTGCGCGGCACGCAGTTGCCGGCGCCGTAGACTTCCTCGCACGACGCGCGGGCCTCGAACTTCGGGGCGTCCTTGGCGTCGTCCTTCTGGGCGGCGGCATAGGAGGTGTCGCACTGGGCGTCGGAGACCTCGTTGGCCGCCTTGCACTCTTCCAGGGACTTGTAGCTGAAGGCCTCGACCTGCTCGCCCTTGTTGGGATCCCAGCTGGCCTGGCCGCCGGGATCGTCGCAGCCGGACAGGGTCAGGGCCGTCGCGCCGGCCAGCATGGTGGTGAGCCTCAGCGAACTCGAACGCTTGCGCATGGTCCCATTCCTTCTCACGCTTCCAGGCCTCACGAAGTCATGCAGGCGGCGTTCAGCAGGCCGACCGCGATCGAAATGCCGGCCAGATAGACGCCGATGGCGATTTCGTTGGCCTCGACGCGCACCTTGACGTCCCGCAACGCCAGCAGGCGCACGCCGCTGAAGGCGGCGATCTGGACGATGCCCGCCACCGTGGCCCAGGCGGCGAATTCCGGCAGGCTGACCGTGTGGCTGAGCGCCGAGGCCAGCGGCAGGGCGTAGCCGATCAGCGCGCCGGCCAGGGCAATGGCGGCGGTGACGTTGCCGTCCCGGATCAGGGCCTTCTCGTTATAGGGCGTCACCCACTGGTAGATGTACTTGAAGGCGATGGTGAACAGGCCGGCCACGACGAAGGCCATCAGGAACGCGGTCGCGCCCTCCTGGAAACCGGTGAAGTCGAACATCTCTCTTCGCCCCTTAAGAGCCTGCCCGATCAGCGTCAGCCGAGCGGATAAGCAGGCTCGCCAAAATTCAAGCTCGGAATTCGCCTACCGACAGCGGCAGGCCGATCATGGTCTCGTGGCTGACGTCCTTGCTGTCCTCGGGCTCGAGGGTCAGGGCCAGCAGCAGCTCGCGCCCGTCGCCGCCGGCGAGGTCGCGACTGAACAGCATGGTGGTCTGGAACAGGCGCCGGTCCGGCCGCTCGGCGTCGCGGCTGTAGTAGACGTCTTCCCACAGGGTCACTGGATCCTGCTCGGCTGCCTCGTCGCCGAACCACAGGCGGGTGAAGGGCGGCAGGCCCTCGGCCTGGAAGGCGCGGGCGCGCAGGCGCTGGGTCCACAGGTCGCGGTCGGCGCGGTCGGCGGGATACTCACTGGCCCACGGAACGAAGACGGTGAAGTCGTTAGCCTTCTGGCCCTCGCGGTCGTCCGAGACGACCTGGAACAGGATCTCGTCGTCCGTATAGAAGCGGTGCACGAACGCGCCGTCGTTCAGCTGGATCAGGCCCTGGGCGGTGATCTCCAGCGTGTCGCGGTCGAGGGCGAACTTGGTCTCGGCCCCGAAGCGGCGCCAGGCCAGCGGGTCCAGCACCACCGTCCGTCCGATCGTGACATTGCGGATGACGGGCAGGGCGGACTTAGTCTCGCCGTTCTTGCCGCCGAAAAGTTTGCCGAACATCGCGGTTCGCGAGCCCTCGAAATCCTGGTCGCGCCAACCATTTGTGGGGTGACGCCTGAAGCGACCGAGCGCTTACTTGCTCTCGGATAAGGTCGGCCGCAGGATGACGCCGAACGACGCCTTGTCAAGCGTACATGTTATGCGTACATGTAACGCATGCCTGCCAAACCGACCCGAAGCGCCCAGGCCGCTGAAAGAACCCGAGCGTGGCGCGAAGCCCGCCGGAACGCCGGCTTCGTGAAGATCGAGGTCTGGGCGCCGGCGGCGTGCAAGCCCGACATCCTTTCGGCCGTGCAGGCGATCGTCGTCGAGTCGGTCCGCGGCCCGACCCTGGCCACCAACCCCCATCCCCCCAAGGGCGTCAGACACATGGACTCCGTTATCGACACCGCCTGGACGATCCACAGCCTGCGCGACGCGCTGGTGGAAAGCGCCCTCGTGCGCGAGGGCGAACTGACCGCCACCGTGGTCGAGGGCGTCGAGCCCGTGCTGCAGGTCGTCATGCACGAGTTCGGCGACCTGCCAGTCTATGTCAGCGGCGGCGCGCTGCAGCTGGTCGTCTCGACCCTGCTGTGGCCCTGCGACGAGCAGAACGACCGCGCGGCCTTCAACGAGTTCCTGCTTAAGGCCCAGAAGATCGTGCCGCTGTCGAACTTCGGCATCACCAGCGTCGACGGCCGTGACTATTACGAGCTGATGGGCGAAATCTCGTCCAAGACTACCCTGCAGACCCTGGTCATCGAGCTGCGCACCCTGGCCGACAACGCCATCGCCGCCGCCAGCGATCTGCGCGACACCTTCGAGAAGAGCCGCGTCGCGGCCGCCTAAAAGATCAGGACCTGGAGACTTAAGAGATGTCGATCTGGAGCAAGCTCTCGGCCCTGTTCCGTGGGACCGCGCATGACGGCGCGCAGACCATCGTGGACGCCAACGCCTTGCGGATCCTGGACCAGGAAATCCGTGACGCCGACAACGCCCAAGGCAAGGCCCGGGACGAGCTGGCCAAGCTGGTCGCCCGCCGCCGTTCGCTGGAGAGCGAGGTCGCGCAGCTGACCGACCAGTCCAAGAAGTACGAGTCCTCGGCCCGCGCGGCGATGAACAAGGGCGACCAGGCCCTGGCCCTGGAAGTGGCCCAGCGCATCGCCGACCTCGAGAAGGACGCCGGCCAGAAGTCGACGCAGATGACCGAGCTGCGCACGGCCGAAGAAAAGCTGCGCACGATCATCGCCCAGACCGACACCAAGGTCGAAGCGCTGCGCCGCGAGATCGAGATCGTGAAGGTCAACGAGAGCGTCCAGAAGGCGCAGGCCGCGGTGATCTCGCGCTCGGGCTCGGCCAGCGGCGTCGTCGGTTCGGCCGCCGATAGCCTCAAGCGCATCAAGGAGCGCCAGTCGGTCCGCGAGGAGCAGTTCCGCCTGCATAGCGAGTCGGAAGACCGCAAGACCGGCGCGGATCTCGACGCCAAGCTGGCCGCCGCCGGCATCCTGCCGGGCGGTGGCGGCGCGGAAGACGTACTGGCCCGCCTGATGGCCCCCAAGGACGAGGCTCTGCCCGCCCCGATGCTGGCCATCGAGGACAAGCAGAAGGTCGCTAAGGACGGCTCGGACGCCTGATGCGCCGTCTCACCCTGACGCCTCGGTCGGACTGGAAGTCCAAGGCCGAGGCGGTCGGCTTCACCTGGCATCACGCCGACGGTCGTCGCTACTGGGACGAGCGGGCCGCCTACGCCTTCACGCTGGAGGAAGTCGAGGGCCATCTGGAGCCCGCGACCGAGGCGCTGCACAAGCTGTGCCTGGAGCTGGTCGACGACGCGGTGAAGAGCGACGCCCTGATGGCGCGTCTGCAGATCCCGGAAGCCTCGCGCGACCTGGTCGCCGGCTCGTGGAAGGCCCGCGATCCGTCGCTCTACGGCCGTTTCGACTTCTTCTACGACGGGGCCGGGCCGCCCAAGCTCTACGAGTATAACGCCGACACCCCGACCAGCATCTATGAGGCCGGCGTGCTCCAGTGGCTGTGGCTGGAGGACCTGATCGCCCAGGGCCTGCTGCCCGAGAGCACGGACCAGTTCAACAGCCTGCACGACCAGCTGGCCGACCGCTTCAAGTCGATCTTCCCGAACGGCGGCTTCGTCCACTTCGCCAGCGATCCCGACTTCGTCGAGGACCGCCAGACCGTACGGTTCCTGGAGGACATGGCGCGGCTGGCCGGCCTGGAGCCGAAGTTCGTGCCGATGACCGAAATCGGCCTCGACGCCGACGGCCGCTTCGTCGATCAGGACAACTACATCGTCGGCGCGATGTTCAAGCTGTACCCCTGGGAAGACATGCTGCGTGAGCCGTACGCGGCCAATATCGCGGCTTCGAAGACCCTGTTCCTGGAGCCGCCGTGGAAGGCGGTGCTGTCGAACAAGGCGCTGCTGCCGCTGCTGTGGGAGCGCCATCCGGGACATCCGAACCTGCTGGAGACCTATTTCGACGACGACCCCAAGGTCGAGCGCCTGGGATCGAGCTACGCCCGCAAGCCGCTGTTCAGCCGGGAAGGCGCCAACGTCGAGCTCTGGAAGGACGGCCGCAAGGGCCGGGTGCTGGACCAGGGCTATGGCGAGGAAGGCTGGATCCGTCAGGAGCTGAAGCCGCCGCCGAAGTTCGGCGTGAACTATCCCGTGGTCGGCTCTTGGGTCATCGGGGATCAGGCGGCCGGGATTGGCGTGCGCGAGGATCGTGGCCGGGTGACGCGGGATCGGTCGCGGTTTATCCCGCACATCATCGAGGGCTGATTTCACCCCGTTTCAACGCGGTAGGAAACCGGTATCATTCCCGTGAGACAAGGCGTCCAACGACAACGACGCCTGCCGGGGAGAGACGTCCAGATGACCCATCGCGCCGCCATGATCGGCCTGTTCCTGTCCGCTAGCCTGGGCGTGCCGGCTTTCGCCAGCGTGATCGGGACCAACACGCCGGCTCAGCCGATCACCGCCGAACGGATCGCCAAGCTGCCCGCCGCCCAGCAGCCGGCGTGGAAGGTCTATCTCGACCGCTCGACCGCCCAGGAGAAGGCCGACCGCGCCGCCCTGGCCGCCGAGCTTATGCCGGGCCAGACCGCCCCGCCGCCGCCTCCAGCCGGCCACGGCGACGGCGGCATGGCGCTGAACAAGGACGCGGCCTGGTACGGCTCGCCCGAGGCCCGTCACGTCGCCGACGTTATCGTCAGCTTCCAGACCCCGGCAGGCGGCTGGAGCAAGAACCAGGATCGCGAGGGCGCGCTGCGTCTGCCGGGCCAGCCCTGGGCGTCGGACAACAATTCCAAGTACCTCAGCGAGAACGACTTCGACGCCGCCCGCGACCCCAAGTGGGGCTATGTCGGCACGCTGGACAACAACGCCACCATCACCGAGATGCGCTTCCTGGCCAAGGTCGCCGGCCAGGTCCCGGGCAAGGACGGCGAGGCCTATCGAACGAGCTTCCTGAAGGGCGTGCGCTACTTGCTGGCCGCCCAGTTCCCGAACGGCGGCTGGCCGCAGGTCTGGCCGCTGGAAGGCGGCTATCACGACGCCGTCACCTATAACGACAACGCGGTGTCCGAAGCCGCCGACCTGCTGACCCAGGTGTCGGAAGCCAAGACCGACTTCGCCTTCGTGCCCGCCGAGCTGCGCGCCAAGTCCGGCGCGGCCGCCAAGAAGGGCCGCGAGGTCATCGTCGCCTCGCAGATCCGCGTGAACGGCAAGCCGACCATCTGGGGCCAGCAGGCCGATCCCTTCACCCTGGCCCCGGTCGCCGGCCGCAACTTCGAGCCGCCGGCCCTGTCGACGGGCGAGAGCGCCGACTTATTGACCTATCTGATGAGTCTGCCCGACCCGACCCCGGCTGAGGTCGCCGCGGTCCACGCGGGCGTCGCCTGGATGAAGGGCGCGGCCATCATGGGCAAGGCCTGGACCGGCGGGAAGGACAACCCCGAAGGCCGCCGCCTGGTCGACCAGGCCGGCGCGGGGCCGATCTGGTCGCGCTACTACGACACCAGCGGCAAGCCCGTCTTCGGCGAACGCGACAAGACCCTGCGCGACGACGTCAACGAGCTCTCGCTGGAGCGGCGCAACGGCTATTCCTGGTTCAGCGCCGGCCCGGCCAAGGCCATCAAAGCCTATGAAGGTTGGGCCAAGAAGCACCCGGCCTAGAGGCCGCGCAGGATCCCAACGGCTTCGCGCACCGCCGCCTCGTCCGTGTCCCGCAGCTCCGGCGGGACAAAGCCCATCTCGTTCAGCTTCGAGCCCGGAGCGGCCCCCGGGATCGGGCCGCTGAACGAGCCGTGGACTTCGCGCACGCCGGTGCGCTTGACCAGTTCGGCGACGTTGCCGGGCTTCACGCCCGCGCCGGCCAGGATGCCGATGCGGCCATCGGCCTGCTCGACCAAGGCTGCAATCCGCTCGGCCCCAGCTTGAGCGGTCAGAGCGCCGCCCGAGGTCAGCACGCGCTCGAAGCCCAGGGCGATGGCCGCCTCCAGGGCCACCGACTGATCCGGCACGAGGTCGAACGAGCGATGCAGGCTCATGCCCAGGCCCTTGCTGTGCTCGACGATCAGCTCCAGCGCTGCGAGGTCCAGCTGGCCGTCGGGCAGGTTGGCCCCGATCACCACGCCGGCCAGGCCGTAGTCCCGCACCGCATCGATGTCGCGCCGGATGTGATCCAGATCCCCGGCGTCGTAGGTGAAGTCGCCATTCCGTGGCCGGATCATCGGATAGATCGGGATCGGCGCGGCGGCCGCCTGGGCCATCAGGCCGGGGGCGGGGGTCAGGCCCTGCAGCGCCAGAGCCGCGCAAAGTTCGATCCGATCCGCCCCGCCGGCGATGGCGGCCGCCAGTCCGGCGGGCGTGTCGACACAGACTTCCAGGAGAATGCGGTCGGCGGTCATGCTTTGCTCTGCCTCGTGCTAGGGATTCGGCGCGGACCTGTTGGAGCATACGGATGTTGAATCGTAGAGGCCTGATCGGCGCGTCGCTGGCCGGATCGGCGATGCTGGGCGCCAAGAGCACGATGGCGGCCGAGGGCGGCGTCAAGCTGGACGGGCCGTGCGTGATCTCCACCTGGGACTTTGGCGTCGCCGCCAACCAGGCCGCCTGGGCGGTGCTGTCCAAGGGCGGCCGCGCGCTGGACGCTGTCGAGGCCGGCGCCCGCGTGCCCGAGCAGGACCTGAAGAACCACAGCGTCGGCCGCGCCGGCTATCCCGACCGCGACGGCCACGTCTCGCTGGACGCCTGTATCATGGACGAGCTGGGCAACTGCGGCGCGGTCGCGGCCCTGGAGCACATCGCCCACCCGATCTCGGTGGCCCGCAAGGTCATGGAGAAGACCCCGCACGTGATGCTGGTCGGGGCCGGCGCCCTGCAGTTCGCGATCGAACAGGGCTTCACCTACGAGGAACTGCTGACGCCGGAGTCCAAGACCGCCTGGGAGGCCTGGAAAAAAGAGGCCAAGTACGCGCCCAAGGCCAACAGCGAGAACGCCGACTACGGCAAGACCTCCGGCCAGCTCGGCACGCCGGGCGGCGCCAACAACCACGACACCATCGGCATGCTGGCCATCGACGCCAAGGGCGATATCGCCGGCGCCTGCCCCACCAGCGGCATGGCCTGGAAGATGCGCGGCCGAGTGGGGGACAGTCCGATCATCGGCGCGGGGCTCTATGTCGACAACGAGGTCGGCGGCGCCACCTCGACTGGCGTGGGCGAGGAAGTGATCCGCAATGTTGGTAGCTTCCTGGTCGTGGAGCTGATGCGCCAGGGCCGCTCGCCCGAGGCCGCCTGCCGCGAGGCCGTCGAGCGCATCCTGAAGAAGAAGCCCAACGCCAAGGAATTCCAGGTCGGCTTCCTGGCCGTGAACAAGCAGGGCGAGGTTGGCGCCTGGGCGATCCAGAGCGGCTTCAGCTACGCCCTGTGCGACGGCAAGAAGCAGGACCTGTTGCTGCCGGGCAAGGCGACGTACCAGCTGCCTGCGTAAAAGGGGTGGGCGTTGGCGTAACGCGGTTATAGCGTGCCCGCCCAAAGCTCAAAGGGAGACCGCCATGTGCGATGACGACATCCACCCAGGCCTCGTTCACGACCCCCGTCTTTCGCGTCGCGCCTTCGGCCTGCTGACGGTCGCGGCCACCGGCGTCGCCACGGTCGCCCGCGCCGACGACACGGTCGAGGAGAAGGACGTCGAGGTGAAGACCCCCGACGGCGTGGCCGACGCGGCGCTCTTCTACCCCAAGGCAAAGGGCAAGTACCCGGCGGTGCTGTTGTGGCCCGACGTCATGAGCCTGCGCCCGGTGTTCCGCGACATGGGCCGTCGCCTGGCTGCGGCCGGTTACGTGGTGCTGGTCCCCAACCTCTACTATCGGGTCAAGAAGGCGCCGGTGGTCGAGGGGACGTTCAACTTCGCCAATCCCGACGACCGCGCCAAGCTGACGCCGCTGCGCGCTTCGGTGACCACGGAAGGCACGTTCAGGGACGCCGCCGCCTACATCGCCTTCCTCGACGCGCAGGCCAAGACCGACAAGGCCAAGAAGGCCGGCGTGCAGGGCTACTGCATGGGCGGCCCGCTGTCGTTCCGCACAGCCGGCGCAGTCCCGGCCCGCATCGGCGCGGTGGCCACCTTCCACGGCGGCGGCCTAGTCACGGACAAGGACGACAACCCCGCGCTGCTGATCCCCAAGACCCGCGCCAGCTATCTGATCGAGATCGCCGACAACGACGACAAGCAGGACCCGACCGCCAAGGACAAGCTGAAGGCCGCCTTCGACGCCGCCAAACTGTCGGCCCAGGTCGAGGTCTTCGCCGGCTGCGCCCACGGTTGGACCGTCAAGGGCAGTCAAGTCTACAACGAGGAAGGCGCCGAACGGGCCTGGACCAACCTGCTGGCCCTCTACAAGAAGGCCCTCGTCTAGTGCGGATCGTCGGGGGCGCGGCGGGTGTGATCCTGAGCCTGGCGGCGTCAACCGCCGGCGCCCAGGCGATCATCGACATGCACCTGCACGCGCTCCCGGCGGACGCCGAGGGACCGCCGCAGGTCTATGTCTGCGCGCCCTACGACGTGATGCCCCAGCGCGATCCTCGTTGGGATCCGCCGACCTACGCGGGCAAGACCTTCAAGGACAAGCCGGCCTGCGCCCATCCGGTGCTGTCGGCCAAGACCGACGCCGAGCTGCGCGAGCAGAGCCTGGCGCAGCTGCGCCGCTACGACATCCTGGCGGTGACCAGCGGTCCGCCGGACTTCGTGGCCGCCTGGAAGAAAGCCGAGCCCAAGCGGATCCTGCCCGCCATCTATGTCGACATGTCCGACCCGCCGCCGGTCGAGGCCCTGCGGGCGCTGCACGCGGCCGGCCAGATGGTGGTGCTGGGCGAGATCGCCGCGCAGTACGACGGGATCGCGCCCAACGATCCGAAGCTGGAGCCCTACTGGGCGCTGGCCGAGGAGCTGGACATCCCCGCCGCCATCCATATTGGCCCCGGCCCGCCGGGCGCGGCCTATCTGGGCCTGACCAAGTACCGCGCCAGCCTGTCCGATCCGCTGCTGCTGGAGGACGTGCTGATCCGCCATCCCAAGCTGCGGCTCTATGTGATGCACGGCGGCTGGCCGAACGTCGATCGGATGATCGCGCTGCTCTACGCCCACCCGCAGGTCTATCTGGACGTCGCCGTCATCGACTTCACCCAGCCGCGCGCGGAGTTCCACCGCTACCTGCGGCGACTGGTCGAGGCGGGCTATGGCGACCGCATCATGTTCGGCTCCGACCAGATGGTGTGGCCCGGCGCGATCGGCGCGGCGATTGAGGCGATCAATTCCGCCGACTTCCTCACCGCCGCCCAGAAGAAGGCGATCTTCCACGACAACGCTGCGCGGTTCCTGAGGCTGGACGAGAAGCGGTAGGGGTCCAACGAAGTCCGCCCTTGCACCAAGATCGATAGCATCCTATCTAATATAAATAGGAAGCTACCTATCTGATAGATCGCCGTTCCATGACCACCATTCGCACCCTCGACGAACGCGCCTTTGCCGGCGCTCTGCTGCGCCTGGCGCGGATCTACCGCAAGGAGGTCAATCGCGCCCTGGCCGCCCACGGCATCTCGGACGCCAAGGCCATGCCGGTGCTGCACATCGCCCGCGCGGGCGGCGGCATGCGCCAGGGCATGCTGGCCGAGGAAATCGGGGTAGAGGGGCCTTCGCTGGTCCGCATCCTGGATCAACTCAGCCAGGCCGGTCTGGTCGAGCGCCGCGACGATCCCTCCGACAAGCGGGCCAAGACCCTGCACCTGACGGCCGAGGGCCAGGCGCTGGCCGCCGTGGTCGAGGACGCCGTGCAGGTGGTGCGCGCCCAGATGCTGGCCGATGTCGGCGACGCCGACCTGGCGGCCGCCGTTCGCACCTTCGCCGCCTTCGAGGCCGCGCTCGACGCGGCGGCGGGGCAGGCGGTCTAACGCGCCATGCTCCCCAAGTTCGATCGGCATACGGTGCTGTTCTCGGTGAACAGCTTCGCGGCGGCGATGCTGGCCCTTTATATCGGCTTCGCGCTGGGCCTGCCGCGGCCCTACTGGGCGATGACCACGGCCTATATCGTCAGCCAGCCGCTGGCCGGGGCCGTGCGCTCCAAGGCCGTCTATCGCGTGCTGGGCACCATCCTGGGCGCGGCGGCCGCCGTCGCCTTGGTGCCGGCCCTGGTCAACGCCCCGGTGCTGCTGACCTTGGCCCTGGCCCTGTGGGTCGGCGGCTGTCTCACCGTCTCGCTGCTGGACCGCACGCCGCGCAGCTACCTGCTGATGCTGGCCGGCTACACCGCTGCGATCATCGGCTTTCCCGCCGTCAACCAGCCGGGCGCGATCTTCGACCTGGCCGTCTGGCGGGTGATCGAAATCGGCCTCGGCATCGTCTGCGCCACCCTGACCCACAGCCTGATCTTCCCGCGCCCGGTCGGCGCGGTCCTGAAGGATCGGCTGTCGACCTGGCTGGGCGAGGCAGACCGCTGGGCGCTGGACGTGCTGAAGGGGCAGGATGCAGAGGCCATCGCCCGCGACCGCCGCCACCTGGCCGCCGCCGCCAGCGAGATCCAGATGCTGGCCGTCCACCTGCCGTTCGACACCTCGCGCCTGCGCGAGACCACCGGCGTCGTCCGCGCCCTGCACGAGCGCATGCTGCTGCTGATCCCGCTGCTCTCGGGCCTGGCCGACCGGATGGAAGCCCTGCGCGAGGTGCGCGACGACCGCGTCCGCGCCGCCCTGGACGCGGTGGTGGTCTGGATCGAGGCCGGCGGATCGCGCGACCAGGGTCTCGATTTGATCGAGCGCCTGAACGACCTGGCCGCCCGCCGCCGCGGCGCGGCCTGGGACAGCCTGCTGATCGAGAGCCTGCTGGTGCGTCTCTCCGAAGCCGTCCGCGCCCTGGCCGAGGGGCACGCCCTGATGGCTCGCCTCGACAATCCCGACGCGCCGCTGTCGCCAGGACTGGAGGCCTCAGCACGCGCAAAGGGGATGCGTCCGATGCACGCCGACCTGCCGCTGGCCCTGCTCTCGGGCGGCGCGGCGGTGATCGCCATCCTGCTGGCCAGCGCGACCTGGATCGTGTCCGGCTGGGGCGACGGCGCCTCGGCCCCGGTCATGGCGGCGGTGTTCTGCTGTTTCTTTGCGGCGATGGACGACCCGGTGCCGGCCATCAAGAGCTTCGGCCTCTTCACCCTGGCCTCGCTGCCGCTGTCGGCGCTCTACATGTTCGCCATCCTGCCGGCGATCGACGGCTTCCCGATGCTGCTGGCCGTGATGGCCCCGCCGCTGCTGTTCATCGGCCTCTACATCCCCGACCCCAAGCGGATGGGCGCGGCCCTGGCCATGCTGATCGGCTTCTGCAACGCCCTGACCCTGCAGGAGACGTTCAGCGCCGACTTCGCCAGCTTCCTGAATGGCAACCTGGCCCAGTTCGTCGGCCTGCTGTTCGCCATCGTCGTCACCGCCGGCCTGCGCTCGATGGGCGTGGACGCCAGCGCGCGGCGGCTGCTGGTGCGCACCTGGCGCGGTCTTTCCCGCCTGGCCCGCGCCCGCCAGGCGCCGGAGCCGGCCGCCTTCGCCGCCATCCTGGTCGATCGCCTGGGCATGCTGACGCCCAAGCTGGCCGAAGCCGGCGAGCGCCACGACTTCGTCGGCGTCGACGCCCTGCGCGACCTGCGGGTCGGCATGAACCTGGTCGCTGTCCAGGCCGCCCGGCCGGACCTGCCGCCCGAGGGACGCGAGCGCCTGGACGCCGCCCTCGACGGCGTCGGCGATCACTTCGCCGCCCTCGCCGCCGGCGAGGCGCGCAAGCCCGGAGACGACCTGCTGACCCGCATCGACGCGGCCCTGCGCGGCCTCTCGATCGCCCCCGCCGCCTCGGCGGTGCAGGGCGTGTCGGGCCTGGTCGGCCTGCGCCGCAACCTGTTCCCGGAGGCCCCGGCCTTCGTTCCGGAGATCGCCCGATGATCGGCGAGTTTGCCATCGACGGGGTCTTCCTGTCGTCCGTCCTGGTCTCGGCGGTGATCGCCCTGGCCGCCTCGTTCGTGCTGCGCCGCGTGTTGTCGAAGGCCGGGGCCTACCGCCTCGTCTGGCATCCGGCGCTGTTCGACACCGCCCTGTTCGTCATCCTTTGGGCCGTCGTCGTGACGGTCCCATCCCCGCTGAAGCTGTAATCATGCCCCCGCTGAAGACCGTTCTGCTCACCACCGCTCGCGTGACCGTCACCGGCGCCGTCGTCATCGCCGCCCTGGTCGGCGGCAAGGCGCTGTGGACCCACTACCAGGTCGATCCCTGGACCCGCGACGGCCGCGTCCGCGCCGATGTCGTGCAGGTGGCCCCCGACGTCTCGGGCCTGGTCACGCGCGTCGACGCCGCCAACGATCAGACGGTCAAGGCCGGCCAGCCGCTGTTCTATGTCGACCGCGAACGCTACGCCCTGGCCCTGCGCCAGGCTGACGCCGCCGTCGAGGCCCAGCGCGTGATGCTGGCCCAGGCCCGCCGCGAGCTCTCCCGCAACCGCACGCTCGGCGACCTGGTGGCCGGCGAGGTCACCGAGCAGAGCCTGGCCAAGGTCGAGCAGAGCCAGGCGGCCCTGTCCCAGGCCCTGGCGGCCCGCGACGTGGCGGCGCTGAACCTGCAGCGCACTGTCGTGACTGCGCCGACCGACGGCTTCCTCTCGGATCTCACCCTGCGCACCGGCGACTACGTCACCGCCGGCAAGCCGGTGCTGGCCTTGATCGACAGCCGCTCGTTCCGGGTCGAGGGCTATTTCGAGGAAACCAAGCTGTCGGGTCTGCGGATCGGCCAGCCGGTGACCGTCAAGGTGATGGGCGACGACCGGCCGCTGAAGGGCCACATCCAGTCGATCGCCGCTGGCATCGAGGACCGCGATCGCGCCGCCAGCGGCAACATGTTGCCTAACGTCAATCCGACCTTCAGCTGGGTGCGCCTGGCCCAGCGGGTGCCGGTGCGCGTGGCGCTGGACCAGACGCCGCGCGACCTGCGCCTGATCGCCGGCCGCACCGCCACGGTGGCGGTGGTGGGAGCGGGTCGATGAGCCCTTTACGCACGTTTGTGGTCGCCGGCTCTCTGCTGGCGCTGGCCGCCTGCACGACCGTCGGCCCGAACTACAAGCTGCCGGAGCAGGCCAAGATCAACGCCCCGACCGCGCAGGGCGCCTTCATGGGCGCGGCCATCGCACCGGTCAGCCAGGACCCGGTCCCGGCCGGCTGGTGGAAGCTCTATGAAGACCCGGTGCTGAACGGCCTGGTCGAGGAAGCGCTGAAGGCCAATACCGACCTGCGCGTCGCCGCCGCCAACCTGGCGCGGGCCCAGGCCATCGCCGGCGAGGCCGACGACGCGGGCGGCTTCTCGGCCGGCGCCTCGGCCGCCGCCATGCACTCGCGGGAATCCGGCGAGCAGTTCCTGAAGGCCGAGCCGCTGCCGGTCGAGAACCTGGCCGATGTCGGCGTGAAGGTCTCCTATCAAGTCGATCTGGTCGGCCGCATCAAGCGCGCCGCCGAGGCCGCCCACGCCGACGCCGAGGCCTCGCAGGCCGCGCTCGACCTGGCCCGCGTCAGCGTCGCCGCCGACGTGGCCCGCGCCTATGTCGAGGCCTGCGCCAATGGCCACGAACTGGTCGTGGCCCAGAAGACCCTGGACCTCCAGACCCGCAGCCTGGGCGTGACCCAGAAGCTGGTGAGAGCCGGTCGAGGCACGGCCGTGGACGTCACCCGCGCCCAGGCTCAGCTGGACCTGTCGCGCGCCAGCCTACCGACCTTCCAGAGCCGTCGCCGCGCGGCGCTCTACAAGCTGGCCACGCTGACCGGCAAGCCGCCGGCCGAGTTCCCCAAGGCCGGCGCGGCCTGCGTGGCGCCGCCGACCCTCAGCCGTCCGATCCCGGTCGGCGACGGCGCAGCGCTGCTGAAGCGCCGCCCGGACGTGCGCCAGGCCGAGCGGACCCTGGCCGGCCAGACGGCCCGCATCGGCGTGGCCATGGGCGCGCTTTATCCGAACATCACCCTGGGCGTCGGCGCGGGCTCGACGGGCCTGCTGGCCGACATCGGCCAGGCGCCGGCCAACCGCTGGGGCCTGACCTCGCTGATCTCCTGGACCCTGCCGGGCGAGGGCGAGCGCGCGCGGATCCGTCAAGCCGAAGCGGGCGCCGATGGCGCGCTGGCCCGGTTCGACGGCGTGGTGCTGACCGCTCTGCGCGAGACCGAGACCAGCCTGGACGCCTACGCCCACGACCTGCAGCGCCAGGCCGCGCTGAAGGCCGCCCGCGACCAGGCCGCCCTCGCCGAGACACAGGCCCAGACGCTCTATCGCGCCGGCAAGAGCCCGTACCTGGCCGGCCTGGACGCCCAACGCACCTTGGCGACCGCGGAAGCGGCCCTGGCGACCTCCGACAGCCAGGTGGCGAACGATCAGGTCAATCTGTTCCTGGCCCTGGGCGGCGGCTGGGAACGATAGCGGCGCCGTAGGGCTTTGGGCTAAGCATAGCCTTTCGCCACAGTAGAGTTCGCCCGTGCCGCTTGACGCCCCGCCGCCCTCGGTCTCCTCGGTCTCCACGGTCGTCATCGAGGCGCCCCGGCTGCCGCCGCTGGCCGGGCAGGAGGCGTTCTCCACCGCGACCTACGATGCGGCCCAGCTGGGCGCGCAGGCGCGGCTCGATGACGTGCTGAAGACCACGCCGGGCGTCTCGCTGTTCCGTCGCACCGGCAGTGACGCCGCCAATCCCACGATCCAGGGGCTCTCGCTTCGCGCCGTTGCGCCGTCGGGCGCGGGGCGGGCGTTGGTGACGTTGGATGGCGCGCCGCAGAACGACCCGTTCGGCGGCTGGGTGATCTGGACCTCGTTGCCGGGCGAGGGTCTCTCTGGCGCCACTGTCGTGCGCGGCGCGGGGGCGGGACCCTACGGCGCTGGCGCGCTGACGGGCGTCGTGGCCCTGCGTGAGCGCGCGGCCGGCGGCGGCCTGACCAGCTTCACGGCCGAAGCCCGCGAGCGCGACGGTTGGCGTGCGGCGGGGACCTTTGGGACCGATCACCTGCTGCTGACCGCCAGCAGCTCGCGCACCGACGGCTATCGCCCGGTCCGAGGCGCGGCGGCGGGCGCGGCAGACACGCCCACGACTTTGGAAGATGGCTCGATCGCCGCTCGGGTCCAAGGCGATCTCAACGGCGTGCGCTGGGCGATCCGCGCGGGCGCCTTCCAGGAGAAGCGCGACGCTGGCCTCGTCGGCGCGCGCTCCAACGCCACCGGCGGCTCGCTGGCCGTGACCTTGGCGAGTGACACCTGGCGCCTGCAGGCTTGGGGCCGCAAGAGCGACTTGGAAAACACCTCGGCCGCCGTAGCGGCGGGCCGCGTCGGCACGACGCCGGCCAACGACCAGTACTCGACCCCGGCCAGCGGCTACGGCCTCAACGCCGCTTGGCAGGGCAAGGCCGGCGACTGGTCGTGGGAGCTGGGCGGCGACGCCCGGATGACGGAAGGCCGGACCCACGAGCTCTTCCGCTACATGACCGGCGCCTTCACCCGCCAGCGCACGGCCGGTGGCCGCACCCTGGTCGGCGGCGCCTATGTCGAGGGGGCCTACAGCCGCACGGACTTCTCGCTGACCGCCGGCGCGCGGCTGGACGGCTGGCGCTCCTACGACGGCGTCCGGCGTGAGCGCGACACCGCAACCGGCGCCCTGACGCTTGACACGCCGCCGGCCAAGGCCTCGGGCACGACGCCGACCGGCCGCATCGGCGTGCGTCAGCGCCTCTCGGGCGCGACCTGGGTGCGCGCCGCCGCCTATGCCGGCTTCCGTCCGCCGACGCTCAACGAGCTGCATCGTCCGTTCCGCGTCGGCAACGACGTCACCGAGGCCAACGCGTCCTTGAAGCCCGAGACCCTGTACGGCGTCGAGACGGGGCTATCTGGCGATGGCGTGGCGAAATGGAACCTCGGCGTCTTCTACAATCAGGTGCAGGACCCGATCACCAATGTCACCATCGGCATCGGTCCGGGGACCTTCCCGATCGCCGGCTTCATCCCGGCCGGCGGTGTACTGCGCCAGCGCCAGAACGCCGGCCAGATCAATGCCTACGGGCTCGAGGGCGACGTCGCCGCGGACCTCTCAGCGGCTTGGACGGTGCGGGCGGCCTTCTCGGCGACCCACGCCCGCGTCGACGGCGGCGCGAGCGCGGCTCAGC
>JAEXJH010000484.1 GCA_023445955.1 Pseudomonadota bacterium | reverse complement strand
ACGGCGCCGACGCCGCCTTCGCCAAGGCCGTGCAGGCCCGGGCGATCGACGCCCTTGGCGGCGCGGGCGCGACCGGCAAGCCTGCCTATCTCATCCAGGCCGGCGTGGCCGTGGCGCCTTCGACCGTTGGCGTCTCCAGCGCGTCCGGGACGCTCGACGCCAAGGCCTGGCGCAGCCCGGCCCAGCGTGAGGTGTGGTGGCGGTCCTGGCGCGGCAAGGGACCGGCGCGCACGGTCACCCTCGCGGTGGTCGAGGCCGCGACGGGCAAGACGGTCGCCTGGTCGTCGATCCGCGTCCGCAAAGGTGAGCCGGGCGCGGTGGCCGACCTGCTGGTCGCGGCGCTGAGGCCTTCCAGGCGCTAGTTCAGCGGTCCCTGGTGATGGCGCGGCAGGCGGACGGTGAATTCCGCGCCGACGCCGGGTTCGCTGCGGCACGACACCTCGCCGCCGTGACGGGCGACAGCGGCCTGCACGAAGGCTAGCCCCAGGCCCACGCCGTTGACGGCGAGGTTGTGGCCTGGCCGCTCGAACCTCTGGAAGGCTCGGAAGGCGGTGGCCGCTTCCTCGCGCGAGAAGCCCGGACCCTGGTCGGCGATGGCGACATTGGCGGTCGGGCCGCTGGCCGAGGGCTGTTCCGAGAGGCTGACGGTGATCGTCGAGCCCTCGGGGCTGTACTTCACCGCATTGCCCAGAAGGTTGACCAGGGTGCGGGCCAGGACGCCGCGATCGCCCAGCACGGTCAGGGCGTCGTCGCCGCCGACCTGCTCGATCTTGATCCGGCGCTGCACCGACTGCGGCCAAACCTCATCGATCGCCTCGACGGCGATATCGGTCAGGTCCACCGGCTCCAGATAGACCGGCGTCACCTCGGCGCGGGCCAGCTGCACGAAGCCGTCGGCCAGGGCCAGGGTGCGCTTGGCGTAGGCGGCGATGCGCTCCGACAGCTCGGGCGAGACGTCGGAGGTCGTGGCCAGCAGGGCCAGGATCGAGGTCTGCGGCGAGCGCATGTCGTGGGTCAACAGCTGCAGCGCCTGCTCGCGCTGGCGCATGGCGGCCGTCAGGATCGAGATGTCGGCCAGGCGGACGATCCAGCCGGCGGGCGCGCCGGTGGCGTCCTTGCGGAACACGGTCTGCAGCTGGAACGCGCGGCCGTCGGGCAGGTGCAGGTCGATCGGCTCGTGGCGTTCGGTGGCCACCGGCCAGTCCAGCTCGAAGCGATGGCCCAGCGGATCCAAGGCGTTGATCAGGTCCGCCAGGGACGAGCCGGTCAGCGTGACCTGGGTGGGTCGAAACAGCGCCTGGGCGGCGGCGTTGGCGGCGATCACCCGGCCGCGGGCGTCGGCGACCAGAGTGGCGTCGGGCAGGCTGAACAGGGCGTCGGCCGAGAACCGGCGCAGGTCGTCCATCTGGCTGATCGCCTCGCCCAGGTCCGAGGCCTGGCGGGCGACGACGTCGGTCTCGAAGTCGGCCGGCGCGGCCTTGCGGCCCCGCACGATTCCGCGCACGCGGGTCAGTTCGCGGCTCAGCAGGTCGTTGACCCGGCCCAGCTGCGCCCAGCCCCAGACCAGGGCGATGATCTTCAGGCCCAGCACGGTGGTGATCGGCGACAGCCACACCTGGCCCAGCCAGAACATCGCCGCCGAATAGGCCAGCCCAACCAGGCACAGGCCGATGGTCAGCACCAGGTTGGCGCGCGGCGGCAAAACGAGGAAGCCGATCATCAACAGCCAGAGCAAGGTGAGCGTGAAGGCCACCCGGCTCCACGGGCCGGCGGGCTTGACCATCAGGCCGCTGCGCAGGCCGTCCAGGACGCTGGCCTGCAGCTGCACGCCGGTCATGCTGGCCGCGTCGGGCGTCACCGGCGTCGGGAAGGCGGGACCCAGGCCCGGGGCGGTCAGGCCGACGAATACCGTGCGGCCGGCGATCAGCGAGGGCGGCGCCTCGCCGTCCAGCACGCTGGCGAAGCTGACATGGCGATAGATCGACGGCGGACCGGCGAACGGGATCAGCAAGGTCTGGTCGAGGCTGCGGGTGACGTCGCGTGCGCCGGCCGGGCGCGTGGCGCGATGAACGACTGTGACCAGATCCGGGGTCAGGCTGGGGCCGTTGACCTCGAACGGGGCCATGCGGCGCACCACGCCGTCGTCGTCGAAGCGGACATGGGCCATGCCGACGCCCGCCGCGCCCTGGGCGATGGCGGGGATCGAGCCGACCACGCGCGAGGCGGTGTCGCTGCCGCCATTGGCCAGGAACTGCGGCAGGTAGACCCGGCCCGAGCGCTTGATCGCCTCGCCCAGCGCCTGGTCCTGGGCCGGATCGCCGGCCTCGCTGAACAGCACGTCGTAGACGATGGTCCGCGCGCCGGCCTGGCTCAGCCGGTCGACCATCCTGGCGTGGGTCTCGCGCGACCACGGCCACGCGCCCAGCTGGGCCAGGCTGCGGTCGTCGATGTCGACGATCAGGATCGAGGGATCGGCCGGCCGGCCGTTGGCGCGGGCCAGGATGTCGTACAGCACATTGTCCAGCCGCTGCGGCGGCAGCACGGCGAAGAACACCATCGCCAGGCTGGAGACGATCGCGAGCAGCAGCCAGGACAGCAGCCGGCCGGTCGGACGCGGCGAGCGGGCGGCGACGCCGGTCATTTTCCGATCTGCAGCTGCTGCAGCGTCCCGACCTTCTCGGTCACCGCGCCATCCTTGAAGCGCACGGCGGCCACGCGCCAGGAATAGGTCCCGGGCGGCAGGTCGGTCAGGGTCAGCTGGGGCTCGGTCAGGCCAGGCTGGTCGACGACCGGCGTCTTGGCCTCGGCGTCGGAGAACAGCTGGAAGCGATAGTTGCGCACCCCGTCGCCCGCCGCGCTCCAGCGGAACAGGAACTTGCGATGCTTGCCCTCGCGGCTGTCGGACGGCGCGCCGGCGACCAGGGTGTTGAGGTCGCGATCGAAGCTGTAGTCGGACGTGAAGCCTTCCAGGCCGTGCGGGTCGATCGCGGTCAGGCGGACGAAATAGGTGCCGTTCTCCAGCTGGCTGAAATCGGCGGTCGGCCACTCGCGGGTCGTGGTCTGGGTCCGGGTGTCGGCGAAGACGTCCACGAAGCCGGCGTCGCGGGCCAGCATGACGTGATAGGCGGCCGCGCCGGCCAGGGGCTGGAG
>JAEXJH010000483.1 GCA_023445955.1 Pseudomonadota bacterium | reverse complement strand
GGCGGACACGATGTCCGCCGGGGCAGGGAGCAACGTCGTGATCCGGACCTACCAAGCCGAACATGGCGGAATGGTTTTTGTTTCGACGCTCACACAGCGTCAGAAAAAGCTGCGTTCGCGGATCATGGCCTTGGTCGTGATCCTCGCGGTCGGAGCCTCCGCCGGGACGGTGCAGGCTTTCAACGACCGCGATCGCGCGGACGCCGCCCGCACCTGGACGCCATAGGAGGTATGACATCATGCCCACCGACATTCATCACGCCGCGCCGTCCTCCAACGGGCCGCGCCTGAACGCCACCCGCGCCCGCCAGGGCCGCTGGGGCCGTCACGTTTTCTGGGTGCTGGTGATCTCCACCGTGCTCGCCGCGCTGGCCCTGTTCGGCGCCTGGACCTTCCGCGCCCACGATCTGGCCGCGGTCGAGGTCAATAACGGCGCGAAGACGCCGGCCGAGGCGCAGCGCTACAGCACCGACCAAGCGGCGGTGAGGCAGACGCCGAATAACTGACGCCCGCATCCGCTATTTCCAGAGGCGGCCTCGAAAGGGGCCGCCTTTTCTATGGCCGTGCGTCCTTCGAGGCCCGCTGCGCGGGCGCCTCAGGATGAGGAATTCCGTACAGTGTCCCTCATCCTGAGGTGTGAGCCGAAGGCGAGCCTCGAGAGACGCACGAACGAAAAACGGCCTCCCTTTCGGAAGGCCGTTTCACGGTCTCGGGAAAACCTGAAGGCGTTAGGCCGCCTTGGCGGTCCGGCGCGGGTGGAAGAACAGCGCCTGGCCGATCGCCGCCTTCACCGTTTCCGGTTGGAAGGGCTTGGTGATCAGGAAGGTCGGTTCCGGGCGCTCGCCGGTCAGCAGGCGCTCGGGGAAGGCGGTGATGAAGATCACCGGCACGTCCATCCGACCCAGGATGTCCTTGACCGCGTCGATGCCCGACGAGCCGTCGGCCAGCTGGATGTCGGCCAGGACGAGACCTGGGGTGCGGCGCGCGACGGCGTCGAGAGCCTCACCACGCGTGGCGGCGATGTCGGTGACCTGGTGACCCAGTTCCTTGACCAGGGCCTCGATGTCGGCGGCGATGACCGGTTCGTCCTCGATGATCAGGACTTCGGTGGCCAGTTCGGCGTCGATCTCGGCCTGGGCGTCGGCGATCAGGCGTTCGACCTCGCCGAAGTCGCAGTCCAGGATCTGAGCGGCTTCGGTGGGGGTGAAGCCCTCGAGCGCGGTCAGCAGGAAGGCCTGGCGCGAGCGCGGCGCGATGCGCATCAGGCGCTGGGCGGCGTCGTCGCCGGCCGTCAGGCCTTCGTCACGACGCGCTTCCAGCTGGGCGCCGGAGCTGAGCCAGATGGCGTGGAACACGCGATACAGCGCCACGCGCGGCGACAGGTCGCCGTCCAGCGAACGCTCGCCCGCCGCGAGGGCCTCGAGGGCCACGCGGACATAGTGGTCGCCGGTCGACTGGTCGCCGGTCAACGCGCGGGCGTAGCGACGAATATAAGGCAGATGCGGCGCTAGCCGAGCTAGAAGACTCATGACCCCTCCCGATGCGGTGTCTTCGGAAACCATACTAACGAACGGCAAAGCTGAGCCGTTCCGTCGAACGTCGATAACGCTCCCTCAACTGAGCGGTTCCGTCCGTTGCGGATTTTTGACATCTTATGCCCAAGCTTATGGAACTCGGTACGGAAAACCACGTTGTCGTCTGGCGGAAAGACATTCGGCCAAAGGGGGCGGACGCCGATGCATATGCACTTCGGTGTCGAGGACATGATCGAACACGTACCCATGGAAGATAAACGCAAGAGCGCCGCGGCGCTGGATGAAGCCCGTCTGCGCCAGCAGGCGATCGGCGTGAAACTGCGTCAGATGTTCGATGAGGTCGTCAACGAGGCTGTGCCCGACGAATTCCTCGAGATCCTGCGCAAGGCCGAGCCTCCCAAGGGAGAGCGTTGAGCATGAGCGAACCGCAAGTCGGCCGCTCCGCGCCCGATCCCGTCAGGGACCCAGCGTTCAAACGCGAGCTGGTCACCCTGATCCCGCATCTGCGCGCCTTTGCCCGTACGCTGACCGGCGATCCCACCGCGGCCGACGATCTGGCGCAGGACGCCATGATGAAGGCCTGGGACGCGCGCGCCAGCTTCCAGCTGGGCACCAACATGAAGGCCTGGACCTTCATGATCCTGCGCAACCAGTTCTATTCGGAAAAGCGCCGCAGCTGGCGCCAGAGCCAGCTGGACCAGGAGGCCGCCGAGCGGACCTTGGTGGCGGTCGACGATCCCGAAGCGCCCGTCGCCCTGGACGAACTGCGCCTGGGCCTGGGCATGCTGCCGGCCGAACAACGCGAAGCCCTGATCCTGGTCGGGGCCGGCGGCTTCGCCTACGAGGAAGCGGCCGAGATCTGCGGCTGCGCCGTGGGCACCGTGAAAAGCCGGGTCAGCCGTGCGCGCCGCGCGCTGCAGGCCATTCTTGAAGCCGGGTCCTATGATCGCGACGGGGCGTCAGCAAGTGACGCCATGCGGGCGATCCTGGCCGACGCGGAGCGGTTGAGCTCTCTACGGTGACAGTTTTTGCCGGCCGCGCAGCGCAGGCCGTAACATCGATCCGAGTCCGCCTCGCGCTCGCCGTGTGTGTGGCCCTGCTGCCTGTGCTCATTCTAGGCGGCGCGCAATCGTTCTTCGCTTTCCGCGCGGAGGCCGATTCGCGCCAGCAGAGCCTTGAGTTGGCCGCCGGGCAGAGCGCCGCCAATGCGCGTGCGCGCATCGAGGCGGCCGGGGTGCTGCTGCAGACCCTGGGTCCAAGCTCGGTAGGCCTGGAGTGCGCCCAGCGCCTGGCCGACGTGCGGGCGCGCCTGTCGGGCTATGCCAACCTGATCCGTTTCGACTCGCGGGGACGCGTGGCCTGCGCGGCCGCCACCACGCCGTTCGACACCCAGCGCAGCAGCAGACCCTGGTTCCAGGAGCTGCGCGACGGCGCGCCGATGGTCGTGGCCTCCGATCCTGGCGCGGTCTACGCCAATGAGCCGGCGGTGCTGGCCGCCGTCCGCGCCGGCACGCCCGACAAGTTCGAGGGGGCGATGGCCGCGGTTCTGAACCTGCAGGACCTGAAGATCGGCACGGTCAACCGCTTCCTGCCCACCGGGGCCGAAGTCGCCCTGGCCGATTCGAACGGCGCGATCTTCGCCGCCACCGATCCCTCGGCCTTCTCGGCCCCGCCGCGCGGCTGGCGCGATCGGGCGGCCAAGAGCGGCGCGGCGATCTGGAGCCGCGAGGACGCCGCCCACAACGAGCGCACCTATTCTGCCGCGCCGCTGGTCAATGACGACGTCTTCGTCGTGCTCTCGGCGCCGACGCCGGGCCTGGTGTCCTGGGCCTGGATCAATCCGATCTCGCGCCTGCTGCTGCCGCTGCTGGCCTTCGTGCTGGCCCTGGGCGCGGTGCTGATCGTCGCCGAGCGCGGCGTGATCCGCTGGATCGTCTATCTGCAGCGCGTGGCGGCGATCTATGCCCGTGGCCGCTTCACCGTCCGACCGCTGCAGGCCGAGCGCGCGCCGCCCGAGATCCGCGAACTGGCCGCCACCCTGGACGCCATGGCCGGCGGCATCGTCGCCCGCGACGCCTCGCTGCTGGACAGCCTGGCCGAGAAGGACTCGCTGATGCGCGAGATCCATCACCGGGTGAAGAACAACCTGCAGATCATCACCTCGCTGCTGAACATGCAGCAGCGGGCGCTGGCCGACCCTGCGGCCAAGGCGGCGATGAACGATACGCGCCAGCGGATCACCGCCCTGGCTCAGATCTATCGCGCCCTCTACCAGGGGCCGGACCTCAAGCGCGTCGACCTGCGGCCATTCCTCGAGGAGCTGACCGCCCAGCTGCTGGCCAACGACATGGCCACTTCGCCGCTGGTGCGGACCGAGGTGCATGCCGATCCGCTGGTCATCGATCCCGACCGGCTGGCGCCGATCGCCCTGTTCGCGGTCGAGGCCATCACCAACGCCCAGAAGCACGCCTTCGGACCGAACGGCGGCATGCTGGCGGTGGGCTTCCATGTGCGGGGCGAAGAGGCCGAGCTGTCGATCAGCGACGATGGTCCGGGCGTGCCCGACAGCGTCGGCGGCGGCGTCGGCCGCACCCTGATGACCGCCTTCGCCCGCCAGCTGCGGGGCAAGGTGGCGTTCGAGAGCCATGAACCGCGCGGCCTCACCGTGCGCCTCACCTTCCCGACGCCGCAAGCCGTGATTCCGCCAACCTAGGCTGGAACCGAGCTTCGCTGCTGACGTTCTCTCCGGGCACTGTTTCAAACGCCCCTTCCCCATCCCTTCGGGGGCGAACATCGGAGAAGACCATGCGTAAGCTCGTGATTATCGCCGCCGCCCTGGCCTCGCTGTCGGTCGCCGCCTGCAACACCGTCGAAGGCGCCGGCAAGGACGTCTCGTCGGCTGGCCGCGCTGTCAGCGACACCGCCAAGGACGTGAAGTAAGTTCGTCCGATCTCGGACGATCGAGAGGCCCGCC
>JAEXJH010000482.1 GCA_023445955.1 Pseudomonadota bacterium | reverse complement strand
GGCCAGAGCCGTGGTGATCAGATCGTTCAGGACCGGATCGTTGAAGGCGGTCCACCACTGGTCCAGAGCCTGGGGCGCCAGCGCCGAGCCTGCGGGCGCCTCGTAGGCCGACGGCAGCTTGACGTCGACCTGGCGCGCCGGGGTGGTGCAGGCCGCAAGGCCCGCGCCGATGAGCACAGCTGTCGAGACGAGCAGAACGGAAGGCCGGCCTGGACGCCTGGAAGCGCCGGTCTTGGCGAAACGCATGTAAGTTCGAACCCAGCTGCTTCCGCCCGCGGGCGAGATTTGGCGACCAATGGTTTTCCACTTAGGCGTCCCCACGCCGCGGGAAAACCCCCAGCCCAACGCTTTAGCGAAGCTGATGCTGCGACGCACGCGTCTCCAGCGCCTTACGCGCCCATACCTGTCAGCAGCGTTGCGCGGCCTTGCGGCGCCTCAGCCAAGAGTTTGGGGCGGTTGACGCGACGGCAAAACATACCGCATCATCGAAACAGATGTTCGACAAGTTTTGTCTGCATCCGCCTCGGTTGCGAAATCGAGGGAGTATGCGTGGCTTTTCAAGCGTTCGACCCCGGGGGGATCCAGGCTTGTCGGCTTTGCTGGGCGCATCGTCAGGTTTCGAAAAAGGACGCTCCTTGCAGAGCGCCGGCTTCGGCGCGCGACGACCCGCGTCCGCCCATTCCAGGAGAACTCCACCCAGCTGAACGACCCAATGGCTCCGCGAAGACGACCGGCCATCCAAAGAACAATCGAGGGAGGGAAATCATGAGACGTACCAGCTTCCTGCGCGGAGGCTCATGCCTCGCGTTGGCCGTCGCCCTGGCGGGCGGCATGGCGGGCGCCGCGGCGGCCCAGCAGAAACAGAGCGACGCCGCGACCGAGGTCGAGGAAGTCGTCGTCACCGGCTCGTTCATCCGGGGGACGCCCGAGGACGCTGCGCTGCCGGTCGACGTCGTCAGCGCCGAAGAGCTGCAAAAGCGCGGCTCGCCCTCGACCGTCGAACTCCTGAAGGCCCTGTCGATCTCCAACGGCGTGTTGGGCGACACCAACCAGTTCGACAGCCGCGCCCAGGGGTCTGAAGGCTCCGGCTCGGTCAACCTGCGCGGCCTGGGCTCGCAGCGCACCCTGGTGCTGCTGAACGGCCGGCGCCTGGCGATCAACCCGTTCGGCGCCGCGGGGGCGGGCATCGTCGACACCAACATCATCCCCGCCGCCGCCATCGGCCGCCTGGAAGTGCTGAAGGACGGCGCGGCCGCGACCTACGGCTCGGACGCCATCGCCGGCGTCGTCAACTTCATCACCAAGAAGAACTTCGACGGCCTGGAAGCCGCGGCCGACTACCGGCACATCAACGGCTCCAAGGGCGATTACGGCGGCAGCATCACCGGCGGCCAGACCTGGGACAACGGCAACGTCCTGGTCAGCATCGGCTGGCAGCACCGCTCCAAGCTGTCGGTCGCCGACCGCGACTGGGCCAACCAGCCGTATCTGAGCAATCCGGAAGCGGGCTGGTCGGCGGCGGGCAACCCCTCGACCTTCATCCCGCTGGCCAGCACCACCAGCGGCATGCGCGACCCGGCCTGCTCGGGCATCGGCGGCTATCCCGGCTTCAGCGGCCTGACGCCGGTCTGCTACTGGCACTACACGCCGTTCGACAACCTGGTCGAAAAGTCCAACGCCGTTCAGGCCTATGCCGAGGTCAATTCGAACCTGTCGGCCAAGACCAAGTTCCACGCCGAGGTGCTGTACTCGCACACCGACGTGCCCGACTGGAACACCTCGCCGTCCTATGCCGCCCTGGCCGTGCCGACCGCGGAAGTCGCGCCCAGCCCGGCGCTGGCGGGTCGCTATATCGTGCCGGCCACCAACCCCGGCCTGATCGCCTTCATGGCGGCCAATCCCACCGTGCAGCTAACCAACCTGGCCACCGGCGCGACGACCACCTCGCCCAGCTCGATCTTCGCCTTCGGCGCCATCAACGCCGCCAACCGGCCGTTCGGCATCGGCGGCAATCCGAAGTTCGGCTACGGCCCCTCGATCGGCTCGCGATCGTTCGACGCCTTCCGCGTCTCGGCCGACCTGTCGGGTGAGTTCGAGAACGGCATTGGCTGGGACGTGGCCCTGACCTATTCGCAGGAAGTCGGCATCCGCACCGGCTACGACACCCTGGTCAACCGCTTCGCCCTGGCCCTGCAAGGCCTGGGCGGTCCGCTGTGCGACAGCAACCCCACGACGCCGGGCATCCAGGGCACGCCGGGTGTCGGCGGCTGCATGTATTACAACCCCTTCGCCAGCGCGATCCCGTCCAACGTGATCACTGGCGCGACCAACACCGGCTACAACGCAGCCCTGGCCAACAACAAGGACCTGGTCGACTGGTTCTTCAAGAAGCTGTCGACCAAGCAGTCCTCGCGCCTGTTCGTCGGCGAGGCGGTGCTGAACGGCAAGACCAATATCAGCCTGCCGGGCGGCGACGTCGCCTGGGCCGCCGGCGTCCAGTACCGCCGCAGCTACTTCAAGGCCGACTACAACGACATCAGCAACGCCGCGATCAATCCGTGCGTGAACACCCCCGACTTCGGGGTGACCACCTGCACCGGCTCGCAGCGCAACGGCCCCTTCATGTTCCTGGGGGTGGGCAACGAGGCCGATAACCAGAGCGACGTGATGGCCGGCTTCGGCGAGCTCAGCGTGCCGATCAGCGAAGACTTCCAGGCCCAGTTCGCGGCCCGCTACGAGAAGTACGGCAACGGCATCGGCTCGACCTTCAACCCCAAGGCCTCGCTGCGCTGGCAGGCCCTGCCGTGGCTGGCCTTCCGCGGCTCGGCCGGCTCGACCTTCCGCGGTCCGCCGGACCCGCAGACGACCACCACCTCGGTGACCTCGCTGCAGGGCATCCTGGGCGTGTTCCGCGCCGTCGACATCTTCGGCAACCCGAACCTGAAGCCGGAAAAGGCCCGGACCTACAACTTCGGCACGCTGTTCAACGCCGGCGATTTCAAGGCCAGCATCGACTACTTCTACTTCGACTTCAAAAACCCGATCGTCGCCGAGCCGGTGGCGGGCATGGTCGCCTCGCTGTATCCGAACGGCGCGGCTGGCGCGAACAACTGCGCCGATCCTGCCTATGCGGGCCTGGTCGCGCGCTTCACGTTCAACGGCGCCTGCGGCACGCCGACCACCAGCATCGCCCGCCTGCGCACCAACTACATCAACGGCGCGCCGGTGAAGAACGCCGGCCTCGACTTCTCGGCCGAGTACCGGTTCCGCGAAGTCGCCGGCGGCGAGGTGACCATCGGCGGCAACGCCACCTACATCCAGAAGTACAAGGTCGGCGCCACGGTGGTGGAAGGCATCACGGTCGAGAAGGCCTTCGACGCCGTGGGCCTCTTGAACTACCAGACCAC
>JAEXJH010000481.1 GCA_023445955.1 Pseudomonadota bacterium | reverse complement strand
GCGTTGGCCATTAGCGCGTCGACTTGTCGGCCGGCGATCAGGGTCAGCAGCGCATCGACGCCTTCGGTGGTCGACAAATCCACCTGCAGAGCCTCAACCTTGCCGCCGTGGGTTTCGAGACCGGCTTGCGCCTCGACGATGTCGGGCGCATCGGCGGCGATGACCAGGTCGTAGCCGTCTTCGGCGGCTAGGCGGGCCAGTTCATAACCGATGCCGGACGAGGCGCCGGTGACAACGGCCAGGGGGCGAATGTCTTCGATCATCACGCGGCTTCCTTTTCCCAGTCAGGCTTGAGGACGACCTTGGTCACCTCGTTCTGGTTTTCCTTGAACATCTTGTAGCCATCCGGGGCGCGCTCCAGCGGCAGGCGATGACTGATCAGGAAGGTGGTGTCGATGACGCCCTCGCCGATCAGGTCGAGCAGCGGCCGCAGGTACTTGTGGACGTGGGTCTGGCCGGTGCGGATCTGCAGGCCTTTCTCCATCAAAGCGCCGATCGGGATCTTGTCGCCCATGCCGCCATAGACGCCGGGGATCGAGACGCGGCCGCCGGTGCGGCAGGCCATCAGCACCTCGCGAAGCACGTGGGCGCGGTCGGTGCCCAGGCGCGTGGCGACCTTGACCGCGTCGACCACGTTGTCGATCGAGAAGCCGTGGCTTTCCATGCCGACCGCGTCGATGCAGGCGTCGGGACCGATGCCGCCGGTCATCGACATCAGCGCCTCGCGGACCTTGACGTCGTGATAGTTGATCACCTGCGCACCCAGCGACCTGGCCAGCTCCAGACGATGAGGATGGTGGTCAATGGCGATCACCTTGTGCGCACCCTGGATCAACGCGCTCTGGATCGCGAACAGGCCGACCGGCCCGCAGCCCCAGACCGCCACGGTGTCGCCCGGCTCGATCTGGCAGTTCTCGGCGGCCATCCAGCCGGTGGGCAGGATGTCCGAGAGGAACAGGACTTTCTCGTCCTCCAGGCCATCGGGAATGACGATGGGCCCGACATCGCTATAGGGCACGCGGACATACTCGGCCTGGCCGCCGGCATAGCCGCCGGTCATGTGCGAATAGCCGAACAAGCCGGTCATCGGCGTGCCGTAGGCGATCTCGCCGAGATCCTGCGTCTCGGCTGGATTGGAGTTCTCGCAGCCCGAGAACTGCTGCTTCTCGCAGTGGAAGCACTTGCCGCAGGCGATCACGAACGGGACCACGACCCGCTGGCCCTTCTGCAGAGTCGAGCCAGGGCCGGTTTCGACGACCTCGCCCATGAATTCGTGACCCAGGATGTCACCCTTCTCCATCGAGGGGATGAAGCTGTCGTAGAGGTGCAGGTCCGAGCCGCAGATGGCGGTTGAGGTGATCTTGATGATCGCATCGCGGGGATTGACGATCTTGGGGTCGGGGACGGTGTCCATGCGGACGTCGTGTTTGCCGTGCCAGGTCAGAGCGCGCATCGGCGTCTCCACAAATGAGGTTGGAGGGTCAGCCTTGCGGCGCGGCGTCGGGGGTCTTGGCCGTGGAGATCTCGCCGGTCTCCATCAGCTGCTTGAAGCGGCGCAGTTCGCGGCGCGCCTGGATCTTGGGCTCTTTCTGGAAGAGCTTGGCGATCAACTTGCCAAGATCGCCGCCAGGCGGATCGTAGACGATGGTGGCGGTGACCTCGGTGCCACGTCCGGGCGGGGCGTCCCTGAACTCGATGCGGCCGGCGTTCTTGATGTCGGCGCCCGGGGCGGACTCCCAGGCCAGGAGCTCGTTTTCGACCTCCTCGGTCAGGATGCTGTCCCACTCGACGGTCTTGCCGGCCGGCGCCTTGACCACCCAGTGCGAGCGTCGATTGTCGCCCGGAGTGACGCTTTCGACGTTCTCCATGAACAGGGCGAGGTTCCGGAAATCGCGCCAAAAGGCATAGAGCTCCGCACGCGGACGATTGATGGTCACGGTGCGGCCGACCAGGGCCGCTTCGTGCCAGCCGCGCTCCTCGGCGACTTCGTGGGCGATGTCGCGTTGGTGGACGGCGGCTGTGAGCGGCGCATCGCTGTCCAGCGCGCGGGCGATGGTCTCTTCGGACATCTTTCGGTCTCCCGGGGTTCGGCGGATCAACCTCTCGTTCGAAGTCTTGTTCCGACGGCCAAGGTCCACGACGCCCACCCCATCAAATGAAAGCGCCAAGCGTGCGCGAAACCGGGCGGCAGCCCGAACTTGCTGGGTTTCTCGGATGTGCCGCGCTGCGCCGCCAGCCCGACATTGGAACGGGGCGCGACCACCTCCGTTTGTGCTGCTCGCCGCCTCACGTGCGGCCCATACGATCGAGGAGGAAACGAGATGTGCGATCAGCGCTCGCGTCGAGCCTTCGTTCAGCTGTCTGGAGTAGCAACCATGTTTGGTGGCGATCGCCTGTCGCGCCTTGGCGCTTTTTCTCCGCAATTCCCCGACGCCGAAGCTCTGCACAAGGGTCTGGCGCACTGGAACCACGTCCGTCTGGCGCCGGCCGCGCCGACCGCCGGCTGGCGCGAGGAACTGGATCAGGAGATCCGCATGCGTCGGATCGAAGGCGCGTTCATCGAGGCCTTCCGGCGCCATGTCGCGCCTCTGGTCGAGGAGATCCCGACGGACGCCGACGGCTTCATCGCCTGGTTCGAGGCCCTGAAAGATCATGGCCCCGGCCAATGGGACCCGCTTTTCGACTGGCTGGAGGGCGAGGCTTCGCTGGAGGACCTCAAATGGTTCCTGACCCAGGAAGCGGCTGGCGAAGCCGGCTTCGACGATCTCGTGGCCATGACCCAGGTCAAGGTCCCCGATCGCGCCAAGCTGGAGCTGGCTCGCAACTACTGGGATGAGATGGGTCGCGGCAGCGCCAAGGGCATGCATGGCCCGATGCTGACCCGGACCACCGCAACGCTGGGCCTGACGCCAACCATCGACTCGACGCTGTGGCAGTCGCTGTGCCTGGCCAACGTCATGACCGCCTTCGCCACAACGCGTCGATATGTCTGGCAGTCGATCGGCGCCCTGGGCGTGGTCGAGCTGACCGCCCCGACCCGAGTGGCTTGTGTCGACGCGGGCCTCAAGCGCAACGGCGTCTCGCCCGAAGCCCGCAAGTATTTCGCCCTGCACGCCCAGTTGGACATCGAGCACTCCAAGGCCTGGAACGCAGAAGCCCTCGTCCCGCTGGTGTCGGAAGATCCGTCCCGAGCGAAATACATCGCCGAAGGCGCCGTCATGCGACTGATCTGCGGCGAGCAGTGCTTCGAGACCTACCGCGCCCACCTGTGGGCCCACACTCACCCCCTCGTCTACGCCGCGGAGTAAGCCCCATGGCCAGCGTGTTCGATGTTTCGCCGTTTGACGGCGGCTGGTGCGTTAAGATCGCCGATACCGGCGAGGTGCTGTTCTTTGACTCGCGCCGCGGCGCGATCGCTCAAGCCAGACGTCTGGCGCAGTCCTGGCCGCACGCTGTGAAGGTCAAGGTTCACAGCCGGCGCGGCCCCGGACGCGAAGCCTGGGCGCCAGCGCCAACGAGCTTCGCCTTCCCGCTTGGAGCGCCGGTATGACCGCCCCGCTCATGCGCACGGTCCCACCGCAGCGATCGGGGAGTGGCGCGACAGAAGCAGGCGAGACGCTGATCCGGTTTTCGATCAAGCCAGCCGGCAACGGCGCCTGGCTCTGGCGGACCTTCGACAACGACGGGGTCACGCGAAGCCACGGCTTGGCGGTGTGCCGGAAACAAGCCGCCGCGCTGGTCATTCGCGAGATCATCCGCGCGCGCAGCGCGCCGGTGAAGCTCGCGAGCCCAGAGTTTTCCGCGGCGGCGTAACACCAACGCCATACAGCGCCGACGTATCGCGAACCGCCTGGCGCGGTGCACCATCGCCCGGTTGAAGGAAGACCTTGGCATTGGGCCAGGCGCCTGGTTCAGACCGGGTCGCGCTGCAGGCGCAGGTAACCCGGATCAAACTGTCCGAGCTGCACCAGGGCGGTCCAGTCGTTGATCGCCACCTGCCCGCCCTTCCACTCGACCAGCCCCTGGCGACGAAGCTCCATCAGCACGCGGTTCACGTGCACTTGGGTCAGCCCCAGGACATCGCCAAGATCGACCTGGGTCATGGGTAGGGTGAACTTGAAGTCACTGGCCAGGCCGGCTGCCTCCAGGCGTACATAGAGCTCGCACACCAAATGGGCCAAACGGCTGGCGGCGTTCTGCTGGCCCATGGTGACCAGCCACTGGCGATGGATCGCCCCATCGACCACGGTCTCGAGCCACAGGAGACGGGTCAGATGGGGATGCTCTTCGGTGAGCCGGCGAAGATCGTCGTGGGCGGCGGGCGCGATCACGCAGTCGGCCAGGGCCAGGACGCCGTGATCCATCTGGCGCATCAGCAGGCTGTGCAGGTCGACGAAATCGCCGGCCACGTTGATCTCGGTCAGTTGGCGCCCGCCGCTCGGCGTCAGGCTGAAGCGAGCGCAAAAGCCGCTGACCAGGAAGGTGCTGAAGTGGGGCCGGTCGCCCGGCTCGATCAGCGGCCTACCCGCTGGGACCGCGCGGGCGGGCCCCAGCACGCGCGACAAGGCCTCGCGCTCGACCGGCGTGATCACGTCGCGGCGGTTCATCTTCTCGATCAGCGGCGCGATCGCGGTCGATAAGGACATTGCATGCGAGGCCAGAGGCCCTCCCCGGGGAAACTGACGGACCATCAAAAGATAGGGGCCGATAACCTAGATTAACGCGCGGCCCGACCGATCCGCCTAGATTCTCCGCTCACCCGGAGGTTCTTTTGCTCGCCCCACTCATCTTCATCGGCGTGGCTGACGATCTTAGAACGACCTTCGTCGACTTCGACATCGACGCCATGGACCCATCCGAACGCGCGCGGGGCCTGCTCGCCGAGCATCGCAGCTGCGAGCGCATCGAGATCTGGCGTGACGAAAGCTGCATTGCGGTCATCTCGCGGGTCGGCTTGGACCGGGCGTCTTGAACCGTCTTTTGATAGCGAGCCTCGACCGCTTCGGCCCGCTTGGCGCGGGACTGCGCGAGCAGCTGACGGCGTGCGTGCTCAAGAGCGAGACATTCGAAGCGGGCGAGGTCATCGCCCCGGCCGGCGGCCGCGCCCAACTGCGCCTCCTGGCGCGCGGACTGGCGGTCAAACAGACGGTCCTGGCCGATGGAGCGCGCCAGATCTTCAGCGTCGCCACGCCCGGCGATTTGATCGATCTGGCCGGCCTCTTCGTTGGCGCAGATCATGAGATTAGGGCTCTGGGGCCCTGCGAGGTGCGCCGGCTTGGCGGGCGCGAGCTGCAGGCCCTGCTGCACGATCAGGCTAGTCTGCAGGCCGCGCTCCTGCGCGCGGTGCTGACCGAGGCCCGCGCGCAGCGAAATTGGATGATAAGCCTTGGCCGCCGGTCGGCCGCCGCGCGCACGGCCAATTTCTTCTGCGAGGTCTACTGGCGCCAACAGACCCTGGCCCTGGCCAAGGACGGGCGCTGCGCCCTGCCCGCCGTCCAGAGCGACATCGCCGACGCGCTGGGCCTGTCGGTGGTGCACATCCACAGGGTGCTGCGCGGCCTGCGCGACGAGGGGCTGGCGGTCGTCAAGAACGGCGGCCTGCAGATCCTGGACTGGGATCGGCTGGCCGCGCTGGGGAACTTCGATCCCGAGACCTTCAGGCCCCAGACCGATCAGGCGCCCGGCGCGAGCGTTCGGACAACGCGCCCGACTTAGCCCCCGGTTCAGGCGATCAATTGATGCGCCGACCGGGCGTGCGGGAACGCTCGTGCGCGCGAGGGTTTGCGTCTAGGCGGCGCCCCTGCCGGCGAGGTCTTTCGAGCTTCAGACCGCTTCACGATAGGGGCGAAGGTAGGTCGGGTCGAATTGTCCGGCCGCCATCAGCCGCGCCCGATCGAGGATCCGGATATGACGCCCCTGCCATTCCACCACGCCGGTCGCGCGCAGCGCCTTGATCGTCCGGCTCAGGTGGACCGCGGTCATGCCCAGCACCTCGCTGAGCTGGATTTGGGTCAGCGGCAGCTCGAAGGCGGCGTCCGTCACCAAGCCGACCAGTTCGAGGCGAGCGGTCATCTCACAGAGGAACCGCGCCAGGCGTCCGTCGGCGTCCTGCGCCCTGCCCAGGAGCCACTCGCGGTGAACCGCCCCCTCCAGCGCCGTCTCCAACCACAACAGGCGCGTCAGGTGGGGATGGTCTTGGGTGATGCGCCGCAACTTGTCGTGAGGGACCGCGGCGGTGACGCAGGCCGTCAGCGCCGTCACCCCATAGTCGAGCTGCGGGATCAGCAGACCAAAAAGGTCGATCAGATCGCCGGCCACATGGACCGACAGGAAGACCCGACGCCCGTCTCGCAGCATGCCGTAGCGGCCGCAAAAGCCCGAAAGCAGCAGGGTGGCGTGATCGGGTCGCCCCCCAGGCCGGATCAGGTCCACGCCGGCCGGGTGATGGCGTTCCGGCTCCAGAACGCTGGCGAGCAGGTCGCGCTCGGTGGTGCTAAGCTCGTCTCGAAGGTTAAGCTTGGCGATCAGTCGATCCACCATCTATGCCTCCATCGTCCATCAGCTCCTGTTCATCAAGGCGCGCCTAGCGTGCGGCGATGAGCACCTATCACTTCGAGATCGACAGTGACGGCGCGACGACCACCGAAATCGTCGAGGCAGCGGACCAAAACGCCGCAATTCGCCAGGCGTTGCTGTTGATTTCGGAAATCCTGCGTGACCACGGACTGACCAGTCAGGCGGCCATCACCGTACGGCTTCTGGTGCGCGATGCGGGCGGCCAGCAGGTTTGGAGCGGCTCGGCGACAGGCGGGCAGACAGTCTCGAGCGTGGAACAGGCCACCGCTCCCCGCGCTCTCTAAACGACGCGAAACAGAGGCGACGCCATGACCAAGACCGACAAGACGCCCGTCCCGCCACCCAAGGCCACGCCCGAGCCGCCCGGCAAGATTCCGGCCTCGCCCACCGACGGTCGCCTGGGACCGGCGGCCGATCCGGCCGAGGGCAAGCGCGAGCCCTGATGGCCGAGGTTGCGCTCGTCGAG
>JAEXJH010000480.1 GCA_023445955.1 Pseudomonadota bacterium | reverse complement strand
TTGGCGGCCCTCGACATCCCGGGGGGGCGCCGGTCCCCCCCCACGGCCGAGGCCAGGTCTTCGGCGGCGGTCAGGGAGACCATCTCGCCGCCGATCTTGGCGAAGCGCTTCACGCGGCCCTTGATGGTGATCCACAGGTCGTCGGTGACCGTGACCACGTCGCCGGTGTCGTGCCAGCCGCCCTCGGGCGCATCGACGCCGCCGTCCTCGCGTAGATAGCCGGCCATGATGTTGGGACCGCGCACCAGCAGCTTGCCGCCTTCGGGGATGCCCTCCACCGGCTCGATCTTCCATTCTTGGCCCGGCAGCAGGCCGCCGACCGTGCCGCGACGGTTGTCTTCCGGCTTGTTGACCGCAATGACCGGCGAGGCCTCGGTCGCGCCGTAGCCTTCCAGCACCGGCACGCCGCCGAACTTGTCGGCGATGATGTTGTGCGTCTCGTCGCGGACCTTCTCGGCGCCGCAGACGATGAACTTCAGGCCCGACAGCTCATCGCTCTCGGCCGAGCGGGCGTACTGGTTGACGAAGGTGTCGGTGGCCAGCAGCACCGAACCGCCGACGTCCTTGATCAGCGGCGGGATCTGCTTGGTGTGCAGCGGCGAGGGGTACTGGAACGCCTTCATGCCCGTCATGATCGGCAGGATCACCCCGGCGGTCAGGCCGAAGCAGTGGAAGACCGGCAGGGGGTTGAAGAACACCCAGGCCGGGTCCAGCGCGATGTGGGCGGCGATCTGCTGGGCGTTGGCGACCAGATTGGCCTGGGTCAGCACCACGCCGCGCGGCGCGCCGAAGCTGCCCGAGGTGAACAGCACCACGCCCTTGTCCGACGGCTTGGCCGGAGCTCGGAACTGGCGCGGAAACAGGCCCCCAGCCGCCGCGAACAGCTTGTCCGACAGGCCGATCGTGGCGCGCACGTCTTCCAGATAGGTGATCTCGGCCTGCTCGCCGATCGCGTCGACGATGTCGTGCAGCTTTCCCAGCTCGATGAACTTGTGGGCGGTCAGCACGCGCTTGATCTTGGCCAGCTTGCAGGCGGCCTTGATATTCCGCAGGCCCGCCGTGAAGTTCAGCATGGTCGGCACGCGGCCAAAGGCGTGCAGGGCGAAGAACGTCACCACCGAGCCCGAGCCCGACGGCAGCAATACGCCGACATTCTCGCCCGGCTTGGTCATGGCCGCGATCTTGCGGCCCAGCGCGAAGCTGGCCCGGATCAAGTCCGTATAGCTGAGCGGATTGCGGTCCTGGTCCTCCAGGATCGGTTTCTTGGCGCCATACTTGTCGCGGGCGTCGATAAGGGCGTCGAAGATGGCCTTTTGGCTGTTTCGAACGTCGTAAGCTGCCGCCATGCCGGCGAAACCTCCCCGAGGAGCGATGCGCGCTCTCGTCTTTAAACGTCGAGTCTGCCGAGGAAGGTCCAGCTTTGCAAGAAAGAGTCACAAAGCGTGAGGCTCACCCTTTGCGCGGCAAGGGTTTGGCGGCGGTTTGGGCGCGGGTGAAATCGATGATCGCGGTCAGCCAGGCCTGTCGAACCGCGTCCGATTCCATGTGCAGGTCGTGTCCCGCCTTCGGATAACGCGTCTCCCGGCAGGTGATCATCGCCGCGCAGAGGCGGGTCTGCGGCGTGGCCGAGACCACCTGATCCTGCGCCGCCGTCAGCATCAGCGTCGGGACCTTCGGCCGGTGGATGTCCTGGGCGGCGGCTTCGGAGGCGTCGAAGAAGGCCGCAAACCAGCCTAGGCTGCGGCCGCCCATGCGCAGGTCGGGATTGGCCAGCATCCAGGCGGCCTGAACCTTGCCGCGCACCGGGTCGTGGGTGAGGGCGCCGTCTGACGCGTTGCGCCGCCAGCCCGCCTGATCCGGGGTCTTGATCCAGCCCAGATGCAAGAGCCGCATCGCCGGCGTGAACTTGGCGAAGTCCGAGCGCGGCCGGGGCAGGGTGGTCAGGCCGAAGGCGGGGGACGACAGCACGAGCCCCCTCATCTCCAGGCCCTGCTCGGCGGCGCGCAAGGCGACGAGGCCGCCTTCCGAATGGCCCAGCACCACCAGCGGCGTATCGGGCCTGGGCCGGATCACGCCACGGACCAGGGCGCGGACAGTCGCGACGTCCGGATCAAAATTGTCGACGTGGCCGAGGTCGCGCCACGGCGTCTCGCGCTCCGAACCGCCCTGGCCCTGGCGCTCCAGCACCCAGACTGAAAAGCCCTGCGCCGTCAGGTCGGTGACGGTCTCGAACCATTTTTCGGCGGTCTCGCCGTAGCCGGTCAGGATCAGCACCGTGGCCTTGGGCGCGACGGGCGGCGAGGCGACGCCGTAGCGCTGCGCCAGCCCCTGACCGCTGCGGACATAGCCCCACGCCCAGCCTTGCGGCGGATAGAAGCGCGAGCTTAGCGAAGGCGGTGTCTGGCTGTCGGCGAACGGCGCGCGAGACCCCCCGTCGCCACAGGCGGAAACGGTCATGACCGCTATTGAGGCCAGGGCGATAGCGAGGAGGCGGCGACGCATACCTGGACAGTCATTTCGCGCATCGCCGACTTAAGCAAGATCAAGCGCTTGATCCGCGAGCCAAGAAGACCGATTTAGGCGCCATGGCCACGGTGATCGACACCCTCAAGGCTCGCAACCCGGATGACCGGGCTGTGCGCCACCCCGAAAAGCAGAACCGCCCCGACACGCCGGTGCTCCGCAAGCCCGAGTGGCTGCGGGTCCGCGCGCCCGGCTCGGGTCAGTACAACGAGACCAAGGGCATCGTGCGCGAGCACAAGCTGACCACGGTCTGCGAAGAGGCAGCCTGCCCGAACATCGGCGAGTGCTGGAGCCAGAAGCACGCGACCATGATGATCATGGGCGAGATCTGCACCCGCGCCTGCGCCTTCTGCAACGTCACCACCGGCCTGCCGACCCAGCTGGATCCCGACGAGCCGCGCCGCGTGGCCGAGGCCGTCGCCAAGATGGGCCTCAAGCACGTGGTCATCACCTCGGTGGACCGCGACGACCTGCTGGACGGCGGCGCCCGCCACTTCGCCGAGGTGGTCACGGCCATCCGCGCGGCCGCGCCGGGCACGACCATCGAGATCCTGACGCCGGACTTCCTGCGCAAGGACGGCGCGGAAAACGTGGTGATCGATGCCCGCCCGGACGTCTTCAACCACAATCTCGAGACCGTGCCGCGGCTCTATCTGAAGATCCGTCCCGGCGCCCGCTACTACAACTCCCTGCGCCTGTTGGACCGCGTGAAGCAGCGCGATCCCTCCCAGTTTACCAAGTCCGGCCTGATGGTCGGCCTGGGCGAGACCAAGGAGGAGGTCATGCAGGTGATGGACGACATGCGTTCGGCCGGCGTCGACTTCATCACCATCGGCCAGTACCTGCAGCCGACCCGCAAGCACGCGGCCATCGACCGCTTCGTGACGCCGGAAGAGTTCAAGGCCTATGAGGCGATCGCCCGGGCCAAGGGCTTCCTGATGGTGTCGTCCAGCCCGCTGACCCGCTCTTCGCACCATGCGGGCGAAGACTTCGCCAAGCTGCAGGCCGCTCGCCGCGCTCTCGACGCCCGCACGGCGTAAACGTCGTGCATCGGCATGTGGTCACGCGCGTGCTGCCGTACGCGCCCGAGCAGCTGTTCGAACTTGTCGGCGACGTCGAAGCCTATCCGACGTTCGTGCCGTGGATCACCGGCATGCGCACCTGGAACGGCCGCGTCGACGGCGCCGTCAGCACGGTCGACGCCGAGGCCCAGGTCGGCTTCTCGTTCCTTAAGGAGAAGTTCGCCACCCGCGTGCGCCGCGATCGCGAGGCGCTGAGCATCGACGTCAGCCTGCTCTACGGACCGTTCAAGCGCCTCTCGAACGGCTGGCGTTTCGTGCCGGAGGGTGAGGTCACGCGCGTCGAGTTCGTGATCGACTTCGCGTTCAAGTCCGTCCTGCTGGACGGCATGCTGGCGGCCAATATCGACAAGGCGGCGAACAAGCTGATCGCCTGTTTCGAGGACCGCGCCCGGCAGATCTACGGCGTCAAAGCCTAATCCTTCTTCGCCACCGCTTCCTCGATCCGCTCCTCGAAGTCACCGAGGTTGCCGAACAGGTTCTCGATCGCGAAGACCAGGCCGAACACCCGCGCGGCGTCGTCGAATTCCAGCTCGCGGGTCAGGCCTTTCTGGCGCAGGCCTTCGACGCAGGTCTGGAAGCTCTGATGAACCTCGGCGAAGGCCAGGCGGTCCGGACGCGCGCCGCCGGCCAGCAGGTCGGCCGTGCCGCGCAGGAACTTGGCGCTGGCCTCCAGCATGTCGGCGGCGGCGGGCGCCAGGCCCTCGGCCGGCAGGGGCTCGCGCAGGGTGCGGCCGACCATGACCGTGTCGTTGCGCAGCCGCCAGAGCGTGCGGGGCAGGGCGTCGGACACCGAGCGCTCGCTGAGCTTACTGGCGTTCTCGCGATCCGCCTCGGTCATCGCCGTCTGCAGCTTGGCCAAGGCTGCGCGCAGGTCGTCCTGGGCTTTGAGATAGTCGGTCGGTCCCGGCGTGCCGCGCAGCATCAGGATATAGCTGTCCAGGATGTGGGCTTGCAGGCCGGCGATCTTCTGAACGCTGGTGACCACCGAGGCGTGGGCGCGGGCGGGGAAGATCAGCAGGGTGGCGGCGACGCCGACCAGGCTGCCTACGGTGATCTCGGCCACTCGCAGGCTGGCGGCGATCAGCGGATCCATGTGAGTGGTCTGGCCGATCAGCATGATCACGGCCGTGACCGGCGCGACCTTCAGCGCCGGCCGCACCGACACCACGAATGCCAGCAGCGCCACGGTCACGACGAGGATCAGCCCGCCGAACTCCGGCCACTTGGTGTGGAAATAGGCCGCTACCGCGCCAGTCAGGGCGCCGACGACCGTGCCCATGAAGCGCTCGGTCGACGCGGTGATGGTCGCGCCCAGGCTGGACTGCACCACAATGACGGCGGTGAACACGGCCCAATAGCCCTGCGGCAGGCGCAGCAGCGTCGCCAGGGCGAAGGCCACGCCGACGGCGGCCGAGACGCGGATGGCGTGGCGGATCTCGGTCTTTCGCGCCGCTGCCGCCTTCAGCGCCTTCTGCGAGAGACCGACGCCGGCGAAGCGTCTCCAGTCGCTGGGCGCGGTCTCGGGCACTAGGCCACAGCCTCGCGCAGCATCTCCAGCGCCGTGCGCACCGCGGCCAGTTGCACGGCCTCGCGGGTCTCGCCGGCGAAGTGCTCGTGCCGATGGACGACCGAGCGATTGGCGCGGGCGACGGCGAAGTGGACGGTGCCGACCGGCTTCATCGGCGTGCCGCCGCCGGGGCCGGCAATGCCGGTGATCGCGACCGCGACGTGGCCGTTGCTGGCCTCCAGCGCGCCTTCGGCCATCATCCGCGCCACGGGCTCGGAGACCGCGCCGTTGTCGGCGATCAGGTCGCCCGGCACGCCCAACATCTCGGACTTGGCGCGGTTGGTGTAGGTGACGAAACCACGCTCGAAGACGTCGGAGGCGCCGGAGATCGCGCAGATCGCGCCAGCCACCAAGCCGCCAGTGCAGCTTTCGGCCGCGACCAGCCGCAGCGACTTGGACCGCGCCTCGTCGATCAGCAGCCGGGCCAAAGTCTCGATTTCGAGCGGGAACATCGGGAACGCTCCGATACGACTATACGGCGAGTATGCTGTGTGATGTGCTCGGCGCTACCCGACTCTCGGAACCATATTAGTGAAACCGCCGCGCCCCTGTCGTCCGCAATTGTTGCTCGCAGCCCTGCTTGTGGCCATCGCCAGTCCGGCGTCGGCCAAGGCGGTCTGCAAGACGGCGGGCGCGCACTACCGGATGATCGATTGGCCCGGCTTCACGGCGCGGTTCATCCCGATCGGAAAGCGTCCGGGCTGGAAGAGCGACGTGGCTCTGGAGGTCGGCTCGCGCCAAAGCGGCCGGCGCTACTGGTTCCTGTTCGACGGCGGAACCGCCCGATACGTCAATATGATCTCGACGACGGACGTGCAGGGCGCCGGCTGGGCGCCTCCGCCGCCGGACGGCGGCGATCGTCCGCTGCGCGAAATGCACTACATGGCGACCAACGCCGGCCTGCGGTTCGACATCGACATGCCGGCCGCCGCCCAGCCCGCGCCGACCTACATCCTGCTGCCGGACCTCTCGGAGGTCCTGCACTATGGCCAGCGGGGCGGGCCGATCGACGATGCTCCGACCGCCTTCTTCAAGCTGGAAGGCTGCTAGACAGGCGTCTCGACCGCCACGACGGCGGACGCCGCCAGGCCTTCGCCGCGGCCGGTGAAGCCCATCTTCTCGGTCGTGGTCGCCTTGACGCTGACCCGGTCGAGGGGGAGGGCTAGGATTTCGGCGAGGCGCTCGCGCATGGCCAGGCGGTGCGGTTTGATCTTGGGGCGCTCGCAGATCAGGGTCACGTCGACATTGACGATCGACCCGCCCTTGGCCGCCACCAGCTCGGCGGCGTGGATCAGGAACTGGTCAGAGGCCGCGCCCTTCCACTTCGGGTCGGTCGGGGGGAAGTGGTCGCCGATATCGCCTTCGCCAATCGCGCCCAGAATGGCGT
>JAEXJH010000479.1 GCA_023445955.1 Pseudomonadota bacterium | reverse complement strand
GGCAAGGAGGATCCCGCGCGGATCGCCGAACGTCTGGGTCGCGCGGAGATCGCCCGTCCGGACGGCCCGCTGGTCTGGCTGCATGGGGCCAGCGTCGGCGAGAGCCTGTCGATCCTGCCGCTGGTCGAGCGCCTACGGGCCGAACGGCCGGAGGTCGCGGTGCTGGTCACCTCCGGCACCACCACCTCGGCCGCCCTGCTGGCCAAGCGCCTGCCGGCCGGCGCGATCCATCAGTACGTCCCGGTCGACGCCCCCGGCGCGGCGCGGCGGTTCATCGCCCGCTGGAAGCCGTCCCTCGCGGTCTTCGTCGAGAGCGAGCTGTGGCCGAACCTGCTGCTGGAGGCCAAGGCCGCCGGGACGCGCCTGGCCCTGGTCTCGGCCAAGCTGTCGGACCGCAGTTTCGCGAGCTGGAAGAAGCGTCCCGACGCCGCGCGCAAGCTGCTGTCCGGCTTCGACCTGATCCTGGCCCAGGACGCTCGCGCCCACGCGCGCTTCAAGGCCCTGGGCGGCCAGGTCGCCGGCGAGGCCGACCTGAAGTTCGGCGCCGCGCCGCTGCCGAGCACGGCCGGCGACGTCGGTTTTGCGCGTCCGCCGCTGCTGATCGTCAGCACCCATCCCGGCGAGGACGAGATCGTCCTGGACGCCATCGCCGCCCTGCCGGATCGCCCGCCGGTCATCCTGGCCCCGCGCCATGTCGAACGCGGCCCGGCTATCGTCGACCTGGCCAAAGCCCGAAACCTCACCGCCACCTTGCGTAGCCAGTCGCAGGAGCCCGCCGACATTCTGGTCGCCGACACTCTGGGCGAGATGGGCCTGTGGTTCCGCCTGGCCGGGACCGCGGTCATCGCCGGCAGCCTGGTCCCCGGCGTCGGCGGCCATAACCCGCTAGAGGCCGCGCGCCTGGACTGCCCGGCGATCAGCGGCCCGTTCGTCGAGAACTGGGCCTCGGCCTTCGCTAGGCTGGAGGCAGTCGGCGGCGTAGTCATGACCTCGCCCGAGGGCCTGCGCGACGCCATCGCCGCCGACCTCGCCGATCCGATCGCCGCCAAGGTCCGCGCCGCCCGCGCCCGCAGCTTCGTCGACACCCGCGACGCCGAGGCCTGCGTCGGCCTGTCCCGCATCCTCGAGCTGATCCCATGAAACTCGGCACCCCCCGCTGGTGGTACGTGAAGTCCGGCGGCCCCGCCCCGCTGACCCGCGCCCTGCTGACCCCGCTGTCGTGGATCTGGTCCGACGCCACCCGCCGCCGCATCGCTCGCACCACGCCGGCCATCGTCGGCGCGCCGGTGATCTGCGTCGGCAACGTCACCATGGGCGGGGCGGGCAAAACCCCGATCGTGCGCGAACTGCTGCTGACCCTCACCCAGCGGGGGGTGAACGCCCACGGCCTGTCGCGCGGCTATGGCGGCAAGCTGAAGGGGCCGGTCCAGGTCGATCCCGCCCGCCACACCGCCAAGGACGTCGGCGACGAGCCGCTGATGCTGGCCCAGGACTTTCCGATGTGGGTGGCGGTCGACCGCGTCGCCGGGGCCAAGGCCGCCGCCGGCGCGGGCGCCCAGGCCATCGTCATGGACGACGGCCACCAGAACCCCAGCGTTCGCAAGGCGCTGTCGCTGGTCGTGGTCGACGGCGAGACGCGCGGCGGCGAGTGGCCGTTCGGCGACGGCCGCGTCTTCCCCGCCGGCCCGATGCGCGAGCCGCTGAAGGTGGGCCTCTCGCGCGCCGACGCGGTGATCGTGCTGCTGCCGGTCGACATGGAGCAGCCTGACTTCGACCTGCTGGTCCAGTTCGGCGACATGCCGGTGCTGGTGGCGCGCCTGGAAGCCGCCGCCCCAGTCCCTGCGGGCCCGCAGGTCGGCTTCGCCGGCATCGGCAAGCCGTGGAAGGTCGAAAAGGCCCTCACCGCCGCAGGCTGCCAGCTGGTCGACTTCGCCCCGTTCCCCGACCATGGGGAGTATGACGAAGCGACCCTGAAGATGCTGCAGAGCCGCGCCGAGGCCTATGGGGCGGGGCTGGTTACGACCGAGAAGGACTGGGTGCGGCTGCCGGCCAAGTGGCGCGAGAAGGTCACGCCGTGGCCGGTGCGGGCGCGGTTCGACGACATGGCGGCGGTCGAGGAGCTGCTGGCCAAGGCGGGGCTGTGAACGGAATCTGCTCCCCCTCTGGGGGAGGAGAGACGCCCAGCTACTTATAAACCACCCCGCCCTTGATCACCGACGTCACGTGCTGCAGCACCGTCACATCGCTCAGCGGATCCCCCTTCACCGCGATCAGGTCCGCCGACTTGCCCGGCGCCAGGCTGCCGATCTCGCTCGACAGCGAGAAGTGATCCGCCGCATTGACCGTCGCCGTCTGGATGGCCTCCAGCGGCGTCAGGCCGGCCTTGACCAACAGCGCGAACTCGCCAGCGTTGTCGCCGTGGGCCGAGACGCCGGTGTCGGTGCCGAAGGCGATCTTGACCCCGCCCTGGTGGGCGCGGCGGGCCATGTCGATCATCTTCGGACCGGCTTCCAGCGCCTTGGCCGTCTGGGCCGGGGTGAGGAAGTTGTTCGGCCCCGACGCCACGCGATAGACGAAGTCACCGGCCATCAGGGTCGGGATCAGGTACGCGCCGTTCTTCTTGAAGAGCGCGATGCTGTCGCCGTCCAGATAGGTGCCGTGCTCGATCGAGTCGCCGCCGGCCCGCAGGAAGCTGTTGATGCCGTCGGTCCCGTGAGCGTGGGCGGTGACCTTGCGGCCCATGCGGTGGGCGGCGTCGACGATGGCCTTCAGCTCATCGTCCGAGAACTGCTGGCCCAGGCCCGCGGCGGTGTTGGAAAGCACGCCCCCCGTGGCGGTGATCTTGATAATGTCGGCGCCCAGCCAGACCTGCTCGCGCGTGGCCCGGCGACAGTCGTCGGCGCCCGAGCAGACCGAGGTCGGCCGCAGCACGTGCATGACCTCTTCGGCATAGCCGTTGACGTCGGCGTGGCCGCCATGGATCGACACGGCCGAGCCCGCGGCAATGATCCGGGGACCGGGCACGTCGCCGCGCTTGATCCCATCGCGCAGGGCGAAGATCGCCTTGTTGTCTGCTCCGAGGTCGGCGACCGTCGTGAAGCCGGCCATCAGCGTCTTGCGGGCGAAGCCGGCCCCGACCAGCGCCTCGTCGGCCGGGCCGCGCGTCACCGCGTTCAGGCGGGAGTTGGGGCTTTGCTCGTGGGTCAGGTGGACGTGGCTGTCGATCAGACCCGGCAGGACGAAGCTGTCCTTCAGGTCGACGACCCGGCCGCCCGGCTCGGCGACATAGCCGTCGACGATCCTGCTGACCTTGCCGTTCTCCAGCACCAGGGTCTTGGCGGTCTCGACCTTGCCGGTGGCCGGGTCGGCCAGCAGCTTGCCGGCCTGCACGAACACGGTTTCGGCGCAGGCGACGCCAGACAGCGCCCCGGCCAGAGCCAGGGCGCAGACGCCCGTCAGCAGCTTCTTCATTTGGACTAGGCCCCCGCCTTCTGCGCGAACGACCAGGCCCCCTTGGCCAGGATCGGCACGCGCGCCTCCATCAGCTGCGCATGGGCGCTGGCGGCGGTGCCGTCACGGACGCGGCCGACGATGCCCTGGCAGATGCCGGCCAGTCTGAAGAGGTTGTAGCTGAAATACCAGTCCAGCTCGGGCAGGCCGTCGCGGCCGGTGGCCTTGCAGTAGCGCGCGACCGCTTCCGGGATGGTCGGCACGCCATAGGCGGTCAGGTCGTCGATCCCCGACAGGCCGCCGCGCTGGTCGGACGGCATCACCCAGTTCATCAGGAAATAGCTGAAGTCGGCCAGCGGATTGCCCAGGGTCGACAGCTCCCAGTCCAGCACGGCGATCACGCGCGGCTGCGTCGGGTGCAGGATCATGTTGTCGAGGCGGTAGTCGCCGTGGACGATCGAGGTCTTGTCGTCGACCGGGCAGCTCTTGGGCAGCCATTCGATCAGCTGGTCCATCTCGTCGATCTTGGTGGTCTCGCTGGCCCGGTACTGCTTGGTCCAGCGGTCGATCTGGCGGGCGAAATAGTTGCCCGGCTTGCCGTAGTCGCCAAGGCCCACGGCCTCGTAGTCGACGTTGTGCAGCGCCGCCAGGGTGTCGATCTGGGCCTCGTAGATCGCCCGGCGCTCGGCCGGTTGGTACTCCGGCAGCGTGCCGTCCCACAGGATCCGGCCCTCGACGTTCTCCATGACGTAGAAGATCGTGCCGATGACGTCCTCGTCCATGCACAGGGCGTAGGCCTGGGCGACGGGGAAGTCGGCCTTGTTCAGGCCCGAGATCACCTTGTACTCGCGGTCGACGGCGTGGGCGGATGGCAGAAGCTTGCCCGGCGGCTTGCGGCGCAGGACGTACTTCTTGCCCGGCGTCACCAGCTGGTAGGTCGGGTTCGACTGGCCGCCCTTGAACTGGCGCACCTCCAGCGGCCCGGCATAGCCCACGACATGGGCCTCCAGCCAGGCGGCCAGCTTGGCTTCGTCGATCGCGTGGCGCGGGTCGACGGGCTTGGTGCCGGAATTCAGGTCCTGGGCGGACTGTTCAGCGGCTTCGGCCATGGCGCTTCTCCCCTACGCTTGTTTGCCAAACGGGTGTTTGAAAGGGAGTTTAGAGGGTGGAGCGCCGCTGGCAACCCTAGGACTTCAGCGCTCGCCAGCCGATGTCGTTGCGGTAGAAGCCGCCTTCCAGGCTGATGGTCCCCAGCGCGGCATAGGCCACATCGCGGGCCTCGTGCAGGGTCGCGCCCAGGGCGCAGACGTTCAGCACCCGGCCGCCCGAGGCGCGCAAGGCGCCTTCGGCGTCGCGGGTCGTCCCGGCATGGAAGACCACGGCCTCATGGCCGAAGTCGGCCTCGGCGTCCTGGATCAGGCCGCCGGTCTTGGGCGCGTCGGGATAGCCCTCGGCGGCCAGGACCACGCAGATCGCGGCTTCCTCGCGCCACTTTGGCGGCGCGGCGCCTGCCAGCTCGCCCTTGGCGCAGGCCAGCAGGATCGGGACGATGTCGCTGTCGAGGCGCAGCATCAGGGTCTGGCACTCGGGGTCGCCGAAGCGGGCGTTGTATTCCACGAGCTTCGGCCCCGTCGGCGTCAGCATCAGGCCAGCATAGAGCACGCCGACATACGGATTGCCCTCGGCGGCCATGCCTTCGACGGTTGGCGCGATCAGCTCGCGCCAGGCCTGGTCGATCAAGGCGTCGGTCAGCACGGGCGGCGGCGAATAGGTGCCCATGCCGCCGGTGTTGGGCCCTTCGTCGCCGTCATAGGCGCGCTTGTGGTCCTGGGCCGCGCCGAACAGCACGGCGGTCTTGCCATCGGAGAGGGCGAACAGCGAGGCCTCCTCGCCGTGCATGAACTCCTCGATCACCACCCGCGCGCCGGCCGAGCCGAAGCGGCCGCCCAGCATGTCGAGCACGGCGGCGTCGGCCTCGGCGCGGGTGGCGGCGATGACCACGCCCTTGCCGGCCGCCAGGCCGTCGGCCTTGATCACGAACGGGGCGTCCAGGGTGTCGAGGAAGACGCCGGCCGAGGCCGCGTCCTCGAACACGCCATACGCCGCCGTCGGCAGGCCGTGACGCTGGCAGAAGTCCTTGGTGAAGGCCTTCGACGTCTCCAGCTGCGCGGCGCGCTGGCTGCCGCCGAAACAGGGGATGCCGACGCCGGCCAGCTTGTCGGCGAGGCCGACCTCCAGCGCCGACTCCGGACCGACCACCACGAGATCCGCGCCGATCTCCTGGGCCAGGGCCACCAGGCCGTCGGCGTCGGTGACCTTGATGGCGCGCAGCTCGGCGACGGCTTCGATGCCGGGATTACCCGGCGCCGCGACGAGGCGGCCGCACAGCGGCGACTGGGCGATCTTCCAGGCCAGGGCGTGCTCGCGCCCGCCGGACCCGACGAGGAGGATGGTCAGCTTTTCCATGAACGCGGGGTGTGGCGCGGGCGGGCCGACGGGTCAAGACGGCTGTGACGCCAGACGCCTATTCCGTGGCCGCCGTCGGCAGCTGGTCCAGCGCCAGGCCCAGGCGCCGGTGCATTTCCCGCGCCGCTTCCAGGGTCATCGAGAAGGCCACCGCGCCAGGCCCGACCACCACGATCTCGCCCTCGCTGAACGAGATGGTCGGCGCGTCGTCATAGGCGGGGGCCGGCTTCATATCGAAATTTCGCAAGGCCCGATCCCGCTATGTCTGCGGGCCATGGTTACATCATATGTCGACTAGGAAAACTATAAATCCATAAACACAACTACTATGTCGTATGAATATATAGGAGATGTTTTCGTCGATCGTTCTACGTAAAACGGTAGGTGGAATCTTTTTTACGAGATAACGATCCTGAACTCCTGACTGGGACGGATCTGGTGAGATTTCGAAATTTCCTGCTCTCCGCATTGGATGAAGGCGATCTTCGCGCCCTGATGCCTGACTTCGAGGAAGTCACATTTTCCCAGGGCCAGGTTTTATTTGAAGTCGGAGACCGGGCCGAGCAGGTCTACTTCCCCAGTTCCGCAGTCATTTCCATTGTCACGGTGATGGAAGACGGGCGCTCGGCCGAGAGCCATACGATCGGCCGCGAAGGCGGCGTAGGCCTGATCAACGCCGCCGGAGATGTCACGCTTCAGAGCCGGGTCTTCGCCCAGGTGGGCGGTGCGGCCCTGCAATTGCCGGCAAGCGCCCTGCGGCGCCGACTGGCCGAAAGCGCGACCCTTTCCAGCCACCTGATGCGCCATGCCCATGCCAGCCTGTTGCAGACCCAGCAGTTCACGGCCTGCAACGTGCTGCACCACGCCGAACAGCGGCTGGCGCGCTGGCTTCTGATGACCGCCGACCGCACCGGCAGCGCCAGCTTCGCCCTGACCCAGGAATACATGGCGATCATGACGGGGGTTCAGCGGACCACGGTCAGCACCCTGGCCAACGCCTTCAAGGAGCGCGGCCTGATCCGCTATAGCCGCGGCAATGTCGAAATCCTGGACCATGCAGGCCTGCAGGCCGCGTCCTGCGAATGCGCTCGCGTGGTCCGCCGCCAGTTCGAGGAACTCCAGGCCGAGGGGCGCCAGGGCGACAAGCGTCGCGGCGACGCCGCCTAGGCCGGATCGTCATCCGGCTTCAGGCACGCGACGACGGCCGCGACCAGATCGCGCGAGTTGAACGGCTTGGCCAGGAATCGCGCGCCCGGGGACCGGTTGGAAGCGCCTCCGCCGCCCGAAATCACCAGCACCGGCACGTGCGGTGCGCGCGACAGCAGTTCGGCGCGCAGCTCCAGGCCGTTCAAGCCGCCCGGCATGTCGATGTCGGTGAGCACGAGGGCGACCTCGTCCTGGCGCTCGAACACTCTGAGCGCCTCATGAGCGTCGCGCGCCACGAGAACGTCGAAGCCCGCATCCTCGAGGGTCTCGAGCATGATCATGCGGATGATGGGTTCATCGTCGACGACAAGAATAAGCGGAGGCTTCCGTCTCGGGTCGGCGCTCGCCATACCGCTTCCATCCGCCACCGCGGTCGCGAGATCGCGCCGATTAATACGTCGGATAACAGACAACTATAGGCGTCGGAATATATTTTATGTCGAATTCGGGCTTATAGACGCCGCCTGCGTTTCGCCCCTGATCGCCGCGACCGGCCCCAAAACCCTGGCGAGACGGCCGCGATCGGCCAGGTTCGGGGCATGACATCGCGCCTCTTCTCCCCCACCCTCGCCCTGCACATCGGCTGCGGCTTTCTCCTGGTCGCCATCGGCCTGATCCCGATCCTCAGCCGCAAGGGTTCGCGGCTGCACCGGTGGTCGGGGCGGGCCTTCGTCATGCTGATGAGCGTGCTGCTGGCCGCGGCCTGGGTCATGACGGCGCTGCGCTTCAGCGCCTATTTCATGGCCCTGACGGCGACGGCGACCATGACTTTGTTCTCCGGGTTCCGGGTGCTGGGCCGCAAGCGGCCGGACATCGATCTCCGCCAACGCGCCAGGCCGCTGGACTGGGCCGTCACCCTGGGCCTGATCGGCATTGGCGTCTGGATCCTGGTGCTGGTGTTCACCGGCCGGACGGGGAACAAGGCGGCGGTCAGTGCGGCCCTGGTCTATGCGGCGCTCACCTATGGCGGCTGGGACCTGTGGCGGTTTATTCGTCCGACGGCCTGGCCTTTTTCCGCCAATCTCTGGACCTACGAACATCTGGTGAAGATGCTGAGCGCCTATGGCGCCGTGATCAGCGCCTTTTCGGGTAACTTCCTGACCTTCCTGCCCGCCCCATGGAGCCAGCTCTGGCCGACCTTGTTGTTTCAACCGATGGCCGCGATCTGGATCACGGTCCTGGTCTTGCGCCGCCGCCGAAAGGCGTTCGCGGCCGCCTGAGCCGGGTCTCGACGGCGGCCGGGGGGGGGGCGTTCACGGCGTATGCCTGGGTGATGACCACGGTCTGCGCGGCCTGGTTCGCCCGGCGGTTCGCGGCGGACCGGGGCGATGTCGTCAGCGTCGTCGACTCGCTGGCCTGGCAAGGCGGGGTCTATGCCGCCTGGCTGCCGGCGGCGGGGATCGTCTGGCTGCTGCTGCGCCGCTACGGCACGGGCGCGATCAGCATGCTGGTGCTCTATCAGGCCGGCGTGCTGATCGTGCCGCTGGAGGCCTTGGTCTCGGCGATGATCGACGCGGTCTTCTCGCCCGGCGGCGAGCTGGCGGCGCGGACGCTGGGCCGGCTGCCGATCGCGCTCCTGCTCTACACCGCCATCATCGCCATCGGCCTGGCCGCGTCCAACCACGAGCGCGTCCAGGCGGAGAAGGCCCGCGCCCGCGCGCTGGAGACCGCCCTGGCCGAGGCGCGCGAAGCCCTGGCC
>JAEXJH010000478.1 GCA_023445955.1 Pseudomonadota bacterium | reverse complement strand
GCCCTGGCCGGCGCGGCGCGGGGCCTGTTGGACGAGGCCGGACTGGCTTGCGCCGTGCGTCCGGTCGATCCGATGGACAAGGCGGTGCGGGCCCTGCTCAAGGTCTCGGCTCCCGCTACCTCCGGCGTCTTGGTCGAGCCGGATCGGACCTGGCCTCTTCGCCCCGAGATGATGGCCATGATCCAGGTCTGGCGAGAGCCCGCAGATCGGTGGCGCGGCGCCGCCAAGGGGGCGCCAGAGGCGGTCTTCCGGCTATGTCGCTTGCCCGATGACCAAGTCGCTCGCCTGACAGGCGTCGTCGAGCAGTTCGCCGTTCAGGGTTTGCGCGTGCTGGGCGCGGCGTCCTGCCTGACCCAGGCGACATTCCCCGAGAATCCGGAAGAGGCCCCGTTCACCTTCGCGGGATTGATCGGCTTCCTCGATCCCGTCCGCGCCGACGTCCCGGCGGCACTGAAGGAGGCGCATGAGGCGGGCATTTCCGTGGTGATGATCACCGGCGATCATCCCGCGACCGCCCTGGCCATCGCCAAGGCCGCAGGTCTTGAGACCTCTGGCGGGGTGCTGTTGGGCAGCGAGCTCGCCGCCTTGAACGACACGGTTTTGGCCGAGCGCCTCCATAAGACCAGGATCTTTGCCCGCATCATCCCCGAGCAGAAGCTGCGCATAGTCCAGGCCCTGAAGGCGGACGGCCAGGTCGTCGCCATGACCGGCGACGGGGTCAATGACGCGCCGGCCCTGGAGGCCGCGCACATCGGCATCGCCATGGGACAAAAGGGTACGGACGTCGCGCGCGAAGCCGCAGACCTGGTGATCCTCGACGACAGCTTCGCCTCGATCGTCGGCGGGGTGCGGCTGGGACGGCGGATCTTCGTCAACCTGCGAAAGGCCCTGGTCTATATCACGGCCATCCACGTGCCGATCGCCGGTGTGGCGCTGATCCCCATCGTCATGGGCCTGCCGCCGCTGCTCTATCCGATGCACGTGGTGTTTCTGGAGCTGGTGATCGATCCCGTCTGCGCGATGGTGTTCGAGGCGGAACCCGGCGGGGCCGACGCGATGAAGCACCCTCCCAGACGGCATGACGAGCCGCTGTTCGGACCCCGCCAGCTTGGCCTGGCCCTGCTGCAGGGGGCTGGCGTGCTGGCCGGCGTGCTCGGAATCTACCTCTTCGCGCTCGCCCATCATCCGGAAAATCAGGCGCGGGGCGCGGCCTTCCTCACCCTGGTCACCGGCAACCTGATCCTCGCCCTCGCCGACGCGTCCTCGTCAGGAAGCCGACTGTTCGCACCGCATCGCCGGATCTACTGGATCATCGCCGCGGCGGCATCCGGCTTCCTGGCCCTGATCTTCGCCGTGCCGACGCTGGACACGATCTTCAAGGTCGCGCCGCCCTCGCCGGGCCTGCTGGCTAGCGCCCTGCTAGTCGCCATCGCCAGCGGCGGCTGGTTTGGACTGGCCCGGCGTCTGGGCCAGCGCCCCTCCCAAGGACCAACTGTGACCGCTATCAACCTGCAATAGGAACAGCATCATGCCCCTCTCATCTGCCGAGCCTGCTCAGACCGCCGACGAAGCCGGCCTCCAGGCGCGCATCCTCGCCGTCCTCGACGGCCGCCATCTGATGGCCCTCGCGACGAACCGCCCCGACGGTTGGCCCCAAGTCACGCTGGTCAACTACTTCCGGCGCGAGCACGCGCTCTATTTCGTGGTCGCTACCGACAGCCAGAAGTTCGCCAACATCACCGCAGACCCGCGGGTGTCGATCGCGATCGGCGGCGGCGCGGCTGGACCCTACAGCCTGTCGATGGCCGCCCATGTCACCGAGGTTCGCGATTTCGAACTGATCGAACGGTTAAACAAGACGATCCAGGCCCTGCCGCCAGAGTCCGGCTTCACCCCGCACCCAGGAGCCAGTAGCGTTGTCCTGCTGCAAGCTGAGCCTCGGATCATCACGCTAGTGGACTACGCCAAGCCGCCAGGTCATCGCGAGATGCTCGGCGTCGTGGAGGGATGGGGCATGCGACGCATGGAAGGCCACGACGTCCTTGAGATGTAGACCGTGCTGGAGCGCGCGCACGCTAACTTCGACTGTCAAAAGTTCGCGCGTCTCTGGTTGCGATAGCAGTCCGCGCCAGCGCTTCTGAGACTCGGTCGACGATGGCTACCTGGCGAGGACGATCCATACCGCCGCAGGCATCAAGACGCCCTGCGAAGTGGCATATTCGGACAAGCACGCCATCACCGCCTCCCGAACCGCAGGCACGAGGTCCGGAGCCTCCCTCAAGGCTGATCCCAGCGGCCCCACACGAAAGGTCAGATCGACCGTGTCCTCGATCGAGCCGCCACCGATCATGGCGTCAAAGGGCGCGATGCTCACGTCCTCAAATCCCGCCGTCCGCAAGATCGACGCAACGCGTTGCGGCTCCGCGAAGGCGAACGGGCCCGGCGCCGTCGGATCGGTAGGCTGAACCGGCGGCAGGAACGGCTGAGCCGCCTCCATCGGGGCTCTCATCCAGAGGTTCTCCAGATACGGCCGCCAGCAGACGAACGCCAAACGACCGCCTGGCTTGAGCGCCTTGCGCAGGTTGGCGAAGGCCGCCGGAGGCTCGCTGAAGAACATCACGCCGAAGCGGGAAAACACAGCGTCGAAAACACCCTCCCCCAGATCGGCGGTCTGGGCGTCGCTCTGGAGAAATTCCACCTGAGCCGCGTCCCGGGGCATCTCGCGCCCCCGGGCCACCTGCAGCATCGGCTCGGAGATGTCGACGCCTGTTACGTGCCCCGCGCTGCCGACCCGCGCCGCGAGATCCAGAGTGGTCTGTCCGCAACCACAGCCGATATCCAGAACGCGCTCGCCGACCAAGGGCGCGAGCCCCCGCAGGGCTTCAAGACCCAAAGGCGCGATCTGGCGATCCAGTTGCTCTTGGAATTGGGCCCAGGTCCGACCGACGACGGTGTTCCAATAGTCGATCTGGGCAGCGTTGGCGGCGGTGGAAGGGATCACAGGCAACTCCTGGGCGCTTCGCGCCGCGGCTCAAGCCATTGAGAGGACGTCGTCTTCAGGCGACGCGCGCGACACCAAGCTCGCACCAGCCCAGTGGCCTTGGCGTCTTGGGCATATAGAAGGTCTGCGTCTCATCAATCACAAAGCCGGCCGCGGCGACCGCCGCGCCGACGGGGCGGGTCAAGTGGCAACCGCCAGCCAGCGGCGTCCACAAGGGTTCGATACGCCTTTGCCAGCGCGCCACCGATGCATCCGGCGCCAGACCATGCTCGCAAAACAGGAAGCGACCGCCTGGCTTCAGCACCCGGCGCGCCTCTGCCAGCACCGCGGCGGGCGTGTGGACCGAGCAGAGGGTGAAGGTGCAGACGACGGTGTCGAAGCTGTGGTCGTCGAAACTCAACCGCTCGGCCTCTCCCGCCACGATCTCGACCTTGAGACCGTCGGGGCGCGTCGCCGCCAGCGCCCGATCCCGCAGTTCTGCCGATGGATCAACGCCGGTGATACTGGTCACTAGAGCCGGATTGTAGAAGGCCAGATTCAGACCGCCGCCGATCCCCAGCTCGAGAACCCGCCCTGCGGCCCGGGGAACGATCTTGGCGCGCTGCTTGGCGATCGCCCCGGCCCCGCAAGCGCAGCCGATGAGGCGCGGCAGGATATGGCGATCATAAAAGGACGTCATGGCTGCAGCTTTTCCCGCCGATCGACAAGTCGTAGGAGTCCCTCGGCCAGGGTCAAGGCCTCCGCATCGACGATACGGTAGGCCACGGCTAGGCCCTGGCGGTGCGTCGCGACGATCCCCGCCTCGCGCAGGCGCGCCAGATGTTGCGACAGCGCCGACTGGGAGAGCGGCAACAGGGCCTGAAGATCGCTGACCCACAGGGCTCCGTCGCTCAGCGCGTGGAGAATCCGCAGACGATGGATGTTGGCCAGCGCCCGCAGGACATCGTCAGGCGTCGCCGGCTCATTGGCCATGCAGCAGGGCGTCGAGCCTGTAGGACGAGACCGTCACTTCGCCGCGCGCCGCCACCAGGGCGCTTTGCGCGGACAGGGCCTCGCGTTGCGCGTCGAGCAGATCCAGGACCGGCTTTTGGCCCACCCGCACCTCGTTACGCACGCTGTCCAGCGCGCTGGTCGCGGCGCTGGCCTGGTCGGTGGCGGCCAGCATCACCGCCCGCGCGGTGGTGACATCCCCCCAGGCGCCGATCACGGCTTCACGCACCTGAGCCCGCGCCGCGTCCAGGCCAGCCTGGGCGCCGGCAAGCGCCGCCCCAGCTTCGTCGATGCGGCCGCTGACCGCCCCGCCCGAAAACAGGGTCCATCGTCCTTGCACCCCGACCGTCACACCATCGGCGCTGTAGCCCGGAAAGAACTGGTCGCGCGCCGTGCTGGCGGTGGCGGTCAGGGCCAGGCTCGGCAAGCGTTCGGCCCGGGCATAGCGGACGCCGGCCTGGGCCGCGCGTTCGGCCGCCTGGGCGGCCACCAGCCTGGGGCTCGATTGAGACGCCGTCGCGATCGCCTCGTCGAGGGTCGGGGGCGTGATTGACGCAATGACTACTGGCTCTAGGCCGCCCGGCTCCGCGCCGACGACCGAAACGAAGTGGGCCCGGCTCCGCGCCAGCTGACCTTCGGCCCGGGCCTGGCTCGCGCGGCTCTCCGCCTGGCGCGCCCTGGCCTGATCAAGATCGGTGCGGGGAATCTCCCCGCCCTTGAAGCGCAACGCGGCCTGGGCGGTGATGGTGTCCATCTGCTGGACCTGGGCTTGCGCGAGGGCCACCATGTCCTGGGCGC
>JAEXJH010000477.1 GCA_023445955.1 Pseudomonadota bacterium | reverse complement strand
CCGCTGTCGCGGGCCGTGCTGGAGGCGTTCGGCGGCGCGGTCGTCGCGCCCTCGGCCAATCGCACGGGCCGGCCCAGCCCCACCACCTATGCCGACGCCGTCTCCGAGACCGGCGACAAGGCCGCCGCCGCCCTGGATGGCGGCCCCTGCGCCGTCGGCCTGGAATCCACCGTGGTTTCTGTCTTGGAGGGCGAGGCGCGCCTGTTACGTCCAGGCGCGGTCACGCGCTTCCAGCTGCAACGCATCGTTGGTCCGCTGGCGGAGGCCGAAGACGACGCCAAGCGCTCGCCCGGTCGTCTGGCCCTGCACTACGCCCCGGACGCCCCGGTGCGGATCAACGCCAAGGCTCCGGAGGCCGGCGAGGCCTATCTGGCGTTCGGGACCTGGCCGGACAGTCCGCGCGTTTTCAATCTGAGCCCGACCGGCGATCTCGCCGAAGCCGCCGCCAACCTTTTCTCGTACCTGCGCGCCGCCGACCGGATCCGCCCCTCGGCCATCGCCGTCGCGCCGATCCCGGAAGACGGCCTGGGCGAAGCGATCAATGACCGGCTGCGTCGCGCCGCCGGTTTCGTAGGATAAGCCGATGAAGAGCAAGACCCGGATCATGTACGTCGAGGACAAGTCCAAGGGCGTCAACGGGCCGGCGCGGATCGGGCGGGTCGTCTCGTCCAAGAGCGGCGAGACCCTGCACTATGCCGGCCAGACGTTCTTTGCGCTGCGCCACTCGGGCCTGAAGGCCAATTTCCAGGACAGCGTCACCGGCCATCCGTACTGGATCGCCCGGGCGCGCAAGGACGGCGCCGACCGGCTGTTCAAGGGCGCGGGTGATCCGGCCGTGATCGACGACAATGTCCGCGAGGAATACTGGCGCGACATCCGCGGCGTCCCCGACCCGGCCTTGGGCTAGGGGCGCGCGAGGCCTATACTCCGCCCATGACCAAGCCCGTTCCCGCCGATGTCGTCTCCCGGATCAAGGCCGTGCTCGGCGAGGGCGCGTGGAGCCAGGATCCGGACGTGCTGGCGCCGCATCTGGTCGAATGGCGCGGTCGCTGGCGGGGCGAGACGCCGCTGCTGGTGACGCCGCGCACGACCGCCGAGGTCGCCGCCGTCGTGGGCATCTGCGCCGCCGAGGGCGTGGCGATCACGCCTCAGGGCGGAAATACCGGCCTCGTCGCCGGCCAGATCCCGCACGGCGAAATCCTGCTCTCCACCCAGAAGCTGAAGGCGATCCGCGACGTCGATCCGCTGGACGACGCCATGGTGCTGGAGGCCGGGGTCACCCTCTACGAGGCCCACCAGCAGGCCGCCCGCGTGGGCCGCCGCTTCACCGTCGGCGTGGCCTCGGAAGGCTCCTGCACGATCGGCGGGCTGATCTCGACCAACGCCGGCGGCACGGCCGTGCTGCGCTACGGCATGATGCGCGAGCAGGTGCTGGGCGTCGAGGCCGTCCTGCCCAATGGCGAGATCTGGAACGGCCTCAAGCGCCTGCGCAAGGACAACACCGGCTACGACCTCAAGCAGCTGCTGATCGGCGCCGAGGGCACGCTGGGCATTGTCACGGCGGCTTCGCTGAAGCTGCACGCGCCCCTGGCCTCGCGGGCCGTGGCGATCGTGGGGCTGCACTCGCCGGCCGACGCCATCCAGCTGCTGGCCCGCGCCAAGGACGAGACTGGCGGCGCGGTCGAGGCGTTCGAGCTGATGGGCCTGCTGGGCTTTGCCCTGACCGTCCGCAATGTGCCGGGCCTGCGCGATCCGCTGCCGACCGAGCATCCCTGGTACGTGCTGATCGAGATCGCTAGCGGCGAGCCGGGCGCGGCCGAGGCGGCGCTGGAGCGGCTGCTGGCCAAGGCCTTGGGCGATGGCCTGATCGCCGACGCCGCCGTGGCCCAGACCGAGACCCAGATGAAGCAGTTCTGGCATATCCGCGAAGGCCACTCGGCGGGCCAGAAGCCCGAGGGCGCGGTGTGGAAGCACGACATCTCGGTGCCGGTCTCGAAGATCCCGGACTTCATCGAGCGGGCCGACACGGCGCTGGAGGAGGCCTTCCCCGGCGTGCGGATCATCGCCTTCGGCCATGTCGGCGACGGCAATGTCCACTACGATGTGTTAAAACCCGTCGGCGCCGACGACGATGTCCACGACGCCCTGCGCGAGCAGGGCGCCCGGATCGTCCATGACATCACCGCCGGCTTCTCGGGCTCGATCAGCGCCGAACACGGCCTGGGGGCGATGAAGACGGCCGAGGCCCTGACCTACAAGGACCCGATCGAGGTCGCGGCGCTGCGGGCGATCCGCCAGGCGCTGGACCCCAAGCGGATCATGAATCCGAGGGTGCTGTTCTAGCCAGTTCGCGGCGCTTGCGAGCCCGCAGAGTCTGCAGCACCAGCACCCCGATCGCGCCGGCCGGGATCACGGCCTTGTAGAACCCCGGCTGGGCGTTCGGGCCCAGCAGGTTGATGGCCAGCGGGATGAAGCCCCACTGGCCGGTGCTCTGCTCCATCCAGAACGCGCCCACGCCGACGAAGCACATCAGCGCCCAGACGATGCGGAATTTCAGGGTCCGATCGCGGGCGACCAGGAACAGGGCCACGATCATCGGCAGCGGCCAGGCGAGGGCGGCCACGAGGCCGAGGGTCTGGGTCATCCGGCGTTCCTAGGCGCCGGCGGCGGTCTCGTCCAGCGGCGGCTTGGCCTCGGCCTTTCGCCGGGCCTCGGCCGCGCGCCACAAGGCTGCAAACGCCCCGATCGGCAGGGTGAACTTCACGATGTACGGGAAGAAGCCCAGGAAGCCCTGAGTGGTCGCGCCGACGCCGATCAGGGCCAGGGTCAGGGGATTGAAGAAAACCCCTCCGGTCGACCAGTTCATGGACACCGACCCCATGCCGGCCAGGGCCACGATCGCCCACAGCCATTTGAACTTGAAGCGCGGCGCCCTGACGACCGCGACCAGGGCCGCCAGCATGGTCACGGGCGACAGGATGGTCAGGACCAGGAACAGCCAGTGGCCGGGCGGCTTGGCGAGCGTGAAGCGGTTCGGGGCCAGCTGGGCGTCGCTGGCCCGCTGCAGGTGGACATACTCCGCCCGCCAGACGCCGCCCTTCGGCCGCTTGAGGCGGATGTCGTAGAGCACGCCCTCGCCGGGATAGCTCAGCTCGTACTGGAGCGACAGCGACTCAGGTCGACCGTACCCGTGCAGGAAGTTGATCAGCCGTCGGCGGTCGGGCTCGCTGGGGGGCGTGTAGGCGCGGAGCTGCCTGAACTGGTCCGGCGTGATCGCGGCGGAGGCCTCGGGCGTCAGCCTGGCGCGCAAGGCGGCCTCATTGGCGTCCCTCACGGCCCGGAGCACGTCCATGGCCACGGCTTCGGCCGCCGGGTCGGTCTTCAGTGTGATGCAGGCCGTCAGCAGGCCGGCCGCCGCCAGGACGGCGACTGTCGCCATGATCTTGAGTACGCGCATCAACTCATCCCCCGATTGGGCGGGAGGCTCGCCAAAGCTACAGGTTTTGTCCAGAGGCTTCACCGTTGCTCAACCTGTGGGCGGCCATAAGCGGTGCGGGACCCGTCAGGGGATGGGCAGGGGATGGTCATGAAGTTCGGTCTGGTGGCGTCGGCGTCTGCCTGTGTCCTGCTCTGCGCCTGCGCGTCGGTGACGCGCGGCTCGACCGACGCCTGGGAGGTCAGCAGCGACCCGATCGGCGCCAAGGTCGAGACGACCAACGGCCACTTCTGCGAGGCCACGCCCTGCGCGATCAGGATGAGCCGCAAGAGCGAGTTCGTCGCCAAGGTCACCAAGCCCGGCTTCAAGCCGGCGACCATCACCGTCACCCACAAGACCGCCAAGGCCGGCGCCGCCGGCATGGCCGGCAACGTCCTGATCGGCGGGCTGATCGGGGTCGGCATCGACTCCGCCACCGGCGCGACGCAGGACCTGGTGCCCAACCCGGCCTTCGTCAAGCTTGAGCCGGCTGGTCCGTACGACCGGTTCGCCGAGGCGCCGCAGGACGCCCTACCGCCGCCAGAGCCGGTCCCGCAGCCTGCCTATGCGCCGCCTCCGCCACCGCCTTCGCCGGAGCAGGTGAGGGTCTCGCCGCCACGCGCGCCTGGCGCCAGGTTGGCGCCGGTCTACACGCCCGACCCGACGTTCCGGCCCTCGCCGACCTACATCCCCGAACCCCTGGCCGGGGCTCCGGTCGCGGCCCCGCCTCCGCCGCCGGCACCGATGATCAGCAGCAGCAACGTCATCAAGGGCACGGCCTTCCTGCGCACGCGCAACGGCCAGACCCGCAGCTGCGCCGGCTCGCCGGTGCGGCTGTTCCCGCGCGGTCCGTCGACGGTCGCCTTCGTGCGCCAGGCCTATGGCTCTGAAGCCGGCGGCTTTGCCCGTCGCACGATCTGGGAGCCGCAGCCGTTCGACCCGGTCGTGACGGTCGAGACCTGCGACGCCCAGGGCGGCTTCGCCTTCGACCGCCTGCCCGACGGCGACTACTATGTCGCCGCCGTGGTCAGCATCGAGAGCCCGGCCGGCAATGGCGGCTACATGGTCCAGGAAGGCGGCACGATCGTCAGCCTGGTCTCGGTGTCGGGCGGCGCGGTCAAGCCGATCGTGCTCACCCACTAAGTTTGCGGCCCGCTAGGCTTCCGGAACCCCGGCCATCATCGCCTTCAGCGCCGCCAGGTGGCTCTTCAGCGCCTTGCGGCCGGGGGCGCTCAGCGACAGCCAGGTGCGCTGGCGGCCGTCGGAGGCGGCCTTGCTGACCTTGACGTAGCCGGCCTCCTCCAGGGTCTTCACGTGCTTGGAGAGCACCGACTCCGACACGTCCAGCGCCTCGCGGACGGTGGCGAAGTCGATGGTGTCGGCCTGGGCCAGCATGCAGCACATCTGCAGCCGGTTGGGCGCGTGGATCACCGGGTCCAGCTCCAGGCTCACAGGCCTCTCCCGTCGCGCAGGTCGGCGCGGAAGGCCGCTTCCCAGACGAAACCGCCGATCGTGACCAGCACGGCGACGATCGCGCCGAACACCAGCGGCGCGGCCTCGAGATGGCGTTCGCGCTCCAGCCAGACCGCGATCGCTGCGCACAGGATGGCCAGGCCCGCCAGCCCGACGGCGACCCAGCGGGTGCGCCCCGCGCGATAGCCGTTGATCCACATGCCGGTGTGGCGCTTGTAGGCGCGCATCAGCAGCACCAGGCCCGCCACATAGACCCCGTAATAGGCCAGCTTGGCCGGAATCGGCGCGGCCTGCACCGCCACCAGGCCGCCCATCAGCAAACCCAGGGCCGGGTGGTACCAGACCGGCGCCTTGGCGCGTTCGGCCAAGTCGGCATTGGCGGCTTCGACCTCGGCCAGCATCCGCAGGGCGTCTTCGTCTCGGGTCACGGGGACCTCCTTACTTTCCATTGCGGAAAGTCATAGTCGACAACTTTCCGATCTGGCAAGTGAAAACTTTCCAACACGGAAAGTGGTGGCCTGGACAAGCGCCGCCGAGGCGCGCCTCATGCCGGCATGAGCTCGCTGTTCCGCTTCGCCAGCGCCGTGCGTCGCCACCCCGAGGTCGCGGCCTGGTTCGCGTCCGACGATCCGTTGCGCCAGCGGGTCCTGGCCTGGTTCGAGCGGTTGCGCGAAACGGGCGACGACATCCGCGAGCTGCTGCACGACGGCCATCCGACCGCCTGCGTCGAGGACGCCGCCTTCGCCTATGTCGACGCGTTCAGCGCCCACGCCGCCATCGGCTTCTACGAGGGCGCGTCCTTGCCCGATCCGGCCGGCCTGTTGGAAGGCGGCGGCAAGCGCATGCGGCACGTGAAGCTGCGCTGGGCCCAGCCGGTCGACGAGGCGGCGCTGGCCGACCTGATCGTCGCCGCCCGTAGGGACATGCGCCGACGTGTCGACTCCGGGCAATGACATAGCTAGCGAAGCCGCGCTTAAGGCTCTATCTCCCCGGCCATGTTGATGGTCATTTCGCCCGCCAAGTCGCTGGACTTCACCGCCCCTCAGGCCGTGCTGCCCCTCACCACGCCGGCGCTGAAGCCCCAGATCGCCGAGCTGGCCAAGGTCACGCGCAAGCTGACCGCGCCGGACCTGAAGCGGCTGATGCACATCTCCGACGCCCTGGCCAAGCTGAACCGCGAACGGTTCCAGGCTTTCGATCCCGAGGTCGAGGAAGGCCTGCAGGCGGTCATCGCCTTCAACGGCGACGTCTATGCCGGCCTCGCCGCGCGCGAGCTGGACCGTCCGGCCCTGGAGTGGGCGCAGGACCACCTGCGGATCTTGTCGGGCCTGTACGGCGTGCTGCGCCCGTTCGACGCCCTGCAGCCCTATCGCCTGGAGATGGGCACGCGCCTGAAGACCAAGCGCGGGAGCAACCTCTACGACTTCTGGGGCGAGACGATCTCCAAGACCCTGAACGCCGCCGCCGAGGGCCACACCGACCCGACCCTGGTGAACCTGGCCAGCCAGGAATATTTCGGCGCTGTCGACGCCAAGGCCCTGAAGCTGCCAGTCGTCACCTGCCACTTCAAGGAAGAGAAGGCCGGCGAGCTGCGGGTGCTGGGCTTCTTCGCCAAGAAGGCCCGCGGGCGCATGGCGCGCTACATCATCGACAATCGCATCGACCGCGCCGAGGGGCTGAAAGGCTTCGACCTGGAGGGCTACAGCTTCAAGCCCAGCCTTTCGACGGACGCCGACTGGGTTTTCGCTCGCCCGCAGCCCTGAATTCATCTATCGATGAATTTATAAAGGCTCGCCCTTCGCAATGGCGAGCTATATGTTGCGTCGCAACATTATTAGGGCGTCATCCAGGAGCGTTCCCATGGCCGTCGATTTCGGTTTGCAGGGGCAGGTCGCCATCGTCACCGGCTCGACCAGCGGCATCGGTCACGCGTTGGCCGACGCGCTCGCGGCCCAGGGCTGCAACATCGTCATGAATGGCCTGGGCGAGATGAACGCCATCGAGCGCGCCCGCGCCGAGATGGCCGAAACGCACGGCGTCGAGGTGCTGTACCACGGCGCCGACATGACCAAGCCGAGCGAGATCGCCGACATGGTCCGCGCCGCCAAGGCCGAGTTCGGCGAGCTGGACATCCTGGTCAACAACGCCGGCGTCCAGCACATCGACCCCGTCGAGAGCTTCCCGGACGACAAGTGGGACCTGATCATCGCGATCAACCTGTCGTCGGCCTTCCACGCCACCAAGGCGGCCATTCCGATCATGAAGGAGCAGGGCCGCGGGCGGATCGTGAACATCGCCTCGGCCCACGCCCTGGTCGCCTCGCCGTTCAAGTCGGCTTATGTCGCCGCCAAGCACGGCATCATGGGCCTGACCAAGACGGTGGCCCTGGAAGTCGCCCAGGACGGCATCACCTGCAACGCCATCTGCCCGGGCTTCGTGAAGACCCCGCTGGTCGAGGCCCAGATCGCCGATCAGGCCAAGGCCCGCGGCATCTCGGAAGAGGCGGTGATGAAGGACGTGATCCTGGCCGCTCAGCCGACCAAGCAGTTCGTCACCTTCGACCAGCTCAGCGGCATGCTGCTCTATCTGGTCTCCGACGCCGGGGCTTCGGCCAATGGCGCGGCCTTCCAGATCGACGGCGGCTGGGTCGCGCAATAGGCTGGGCCCCGTGCCCATCCCGCCCTTCACCAAGAAGAAGTCCGGCCCCCGGACGCTGAGCCTGGCCCTGCAGGGCGGGGGTTCGCACGGGGCGTTCGAGTGGGGCATCCTCGACCGCCTGCTGGAAGAGGACGACCTGGAGATCCGGGCCGTCACCGCCGCCTCGGCCGGGGCGATGAACGCCGTCTGCCTGGCGCAAGGGTTGATCGACGACGGCAAGGCGGGCGCCCGCAAGCGGCTCGACTCGTTCTGGCGGCAGGTGAACCGCCAGGGCGGCCGCAACGTCTTCGGCGACACCTCGATCTGGACCAGCGCGTTCGGCGGCGGCGCCGACTGGCTGAAGAGCACGCCTGGCTGGCGGATGGCCGAGACCTTCGCCCTGTCGCTCAGCCCCTACGAGTTCAATCCGTTCAACCTGAACCCGCTGCACGACGCGCTGGAAGGCGAGATCACCTTCAGCCAGATCCGCGAGAAGAGCCCGATCAAGCTCTACATCGCCGCGACGGCGGTGCGGACCAGCAAGGCGGTGATCTTCCGCGAGACCGAGCTGACCGCCCGCCACATCATGGCCAGCGCCTGCCTGCCGCAGGTGTTCCAGGCGGTGGAGATCGACGGCGAGCCTTATTGGGACGGCGGCTTCCTGGCCAACCCACCGTTGTGGCCGCTGTTCTATGACGATACGCCCGACGATATCCTGATCGTCAGCCTCAACCCGTTCGTCCGCGACGAGACGCCCAAGACGCCGGGCGAGATCATGGACCGGCTGAACGAGATCACCTTCAACGCCTCGCTGGCCTCGGAACTGAGGGCCATCGGCTTCGTGCAGAAGCTGCTGGACGAGGGGTTGCTGAAGGACAACGCCCGGGGCCGCTATCGCCGGATGCTGGTCCACGCCATCACCGCCGACAAGCCGCTGGCGGACTTGTCGCTGTCGACCAAGTTCGACACCGAGTGGAGCTTCCTCACCGACCTCAAGGCGCGCGGACGCAAGGCGGCGGAGGCTTGGCTGACCGACTGCGGAAACTGTATCGGTGTGCGCTCCTCGGTGGACCTGAAGGTCGGCTTTCCATGAATAACCCCGTGCCGACCGTCGGCGTCGTCTGCCTAAAAGGCGACGAGGTCCTGCTGATCCGGCGCGGCACGCCGCCAAGGCTGAACCAGTGGAGCCTGCCGGGCGGTCGGCTGGAATGGGGCGAGACGCTGGAGGTCGCAGCCTTGCGCGAGCTGAAGGAAGAGACCGGCGTCGAGGCGCAACTGCTGGGCCTGCTGGACGTGGTCGACGGGGTGTTTCCTGCCAGGCCCTCTCTTGATGAAAAAGGGGGCGGCGAGATCACCCGCCACTACGTGATGATCGACTATGCCGCCCGCTGGACCGGCGGTGAGCCGGCGGCCGGCGATGACGCGGCCGAGGCGAAGTTCGTGTCGCTGGACGAGGCCATGGCGCTGGTGGAGTGGGACGAGACGCGCCGGGTGATCGCCGAGACGTTCGAGAAGTTCGGGGCCTAGCGCTGCGGGGGCGCGCGTGCTCAATCGCCACCCATGACCGTCATCGAAGCCCGCGCGCCGCGTGCGCCCCTCAGCCCCAACGCCCTGATCCTGATCGCCGCCGTCGTTGGCCTGGGCTGGGCGGTGGCCGCCGAGCTGCCGCCGGCCGGGCCCTTCACCTTCGCCTTCGTCGCGGCGGCCTGGGTCCTCAGCGTCGGCATCCACGAGTTCGGCCACGCGTTCGCCGCCCACAAGGCCGGCGACACGACCATCGTCGAGAAGGGTTACCTGACCCTCGACCCGCTGAAATACACCGACCTGGTCACCACCCTCATCTTTCCGCTGATCGCCCTGGCGCTGGGCGGCATCGGCTTCCCCGGCGGGGCGGTCTATCTGCGCGAGGACCTGATGCGCTCGAAGGGCTGGCGGTCGCTGGCCTCGCTGGCCGGACCGCTGGGGACGCTGGCCGTGCTGATCGCGCTGGCGATCACCCTGCCGTTCGTGGTCTCCGACGCCCTGCGCGATGCGCTGTCGCTGCTGGCCCTGCTGCAGGCCAGCGCGCTCGTTCTGAACCTGCTGCCGATCCCGGGCCTGGACGGCTATGGCGTCATCCGGCCATTCCTGCCGGACGGCCTGCGCGCCCGGATGGTCAAGATCGAGCGGGTCGGCTTCCTGATCCTGTTCGCCCTGATCTTCTGGGTCCCCGGCGTCAGCAAGTTCATCTTCGGCGCGGCCTTCACGATCACCGACCTGATGGGCGTGGCGCGGCCGGCGATCGGGGCCGGCTGGCAGGCCTTCCACTTCTGGAGCGCTTGACCTTCTGCGCCTGACCGCTTCTTCTTCAAACAAGCGTTTCAAGAAGAATGAGGGAGGTTCGCCATGGCCTACGCGCCGTTCAATCTGTCGGGCAAGGTGGCGCTGGTCACCGGCGGCAATCGCGGCATCGGCCTGGGCATGGCCAAGGCGATGGCGCAGGCCGGCGCCGACATCGTCATCTGGGGCTCCAACCCCGAGCGCAACCTCGCCGCCGAGAAGGCGCTGACCACGCTCGGCGTCCGTGTGAAGGCCCAGACGGTCGACGTCTCCGACGAGGCCCAGGTCCGCGAAGGCATGGAAGAGGCCGTGGCCGCCATGGGCCGCGTGGACAGCGTCTTCGCCAATGCCGGCATCGGCTACGGCTCGCCCTCGTTCGTCGAGATGAAGACCGAGACCTATCGCAAGGTGCTGTCGGTCAATCTGGACGGCGTGTTCTTCACCCTGCGCGAGGCCTGCCGCCACATGGTCGAGCGCGCCAAGTCCGGTGATCCGGGTGGTTCGCTGGTGGGCATCGCCTCGCTGGCCGCCATTGAGGGCGCGGCGCGCAACGAGGCCTATGCCGCCACCAAGGGCGCGGTGATCTCGATGATCAAGTCGGTGGCCGTCGAGCACGCCCGCTACGGCGTGCGCGCCAACGCCATCCTGCCGGGCTGGATCGCCACCGACATGACGGCTGGGGCGCAGGAGAACGCCGCCTTCGCCGAGAAGGTCATCCCCCGCGTGCCGGCCCGCCGCTGGGGCGAGCCCGAGGACTTCGGCGGCATGGCCGTCTATCTGGCCTCGGACGCGTCGAGCTATCATTCGGGTACGACCCTAGTGATCGACGGCGGATACTCGATCTTCTAGGAGCTCGTTTCTTGGACTCTGAAGTCCAATAAAAACCTATGTAAAACAGGCCCTTGCGGAACTGCGAAAGCGGTGAGACAGTTTCTTGAAGGCAGTCCGGACATCAGATCCGGACGCCGACGAGGAAACAACACCGATGACGCCCCAAGACGTTGTCAGCCTGGCTCCGCCGCGCGGCTTCCTGACCCTGATCGCCCTGGTCCTGACGGCCATGGCCAGCTGCTTCTGGACCGCCGAGTCGGACGTCGAGGCCGAACTGGCCCGCCACAACTAGGCTGGCCTACCCTCGCGGCAGGCTTGCGGGCCTGGGCGCGGCGCGAAATCCTCCCTGAAAACAACGGGAGGAACGGTCATGGGCCTGCATACGCCGCTCTGCGATCTTCTGCATATCGAGCATCCGATCCTTCTCGCCGGCATGGGCGGGGTGTCGTACGCGCCGCTGGCGGCGGCGGTGTCGAACGCCGGCGGTTATGGCGTGCTGGGCATGGCCGGGACGTCGCCGGACTTCATCCGTGAGCAGATGCGCGAGGTGCGGAGTCTCACCGACAAGCCGTTCGGTGTCGACCTGCTGGCCGCCACGCCCGACGCTCTGACCGCCAGCGTCGAGGTGATCATCGAGGAGGGCGCCTCGTCCTTCATCGCGGGCCTGGGCGTGCCGCTGCCGATCATCGAACGCCTCAAGGCTGCCGGGCTGAAGGTCATGGTCGTCTGCGGGGCGGTGAAGCACGCGGTGAAGGCCGAACAGGCCGGCTGCGACGCCGTCATCTGCCAGGGCGGGGAGGGCGGTGGTCACACCGGTCTCGTCGGCACCCTGCCGCTGGTCGCCCAGGCGGTGGAGGCCGTGAAGATCCCGGTCATCGCCGCCGGTGGCCTGCATGACGGTCGAGGCCTGGCCGCGTCCCTGGCCTTGGGCGCTCAGGGCGTCTGGATGGGCACGCGCTTCATCGCCAGCCATGAGGCCCACGCCGGCGATCTCTACCGCCAGGCGGTGGTCGAGGCGGCCGATGAGGACACCGTCCGCACCCGCTGCTACTCGGGCAAGCCGATGCGGGTGCGCAAGAACCCCTATGTCGACGACTGGGAGGCGCGGCCGGCCGACATCCAGCCGTTCCCGCAGCAGGCCATGGTCTCGATCCGCAACGGCGCCATGGGCGGCATCGGCGGCCAGATCGAAGGGCTGGACGCGGAGAAATCCTGCTTCGCCATGGGCCAGAGCGCCGGCGGCGTGCGGGAGGTGCTGCCGGCCGGCGAGATCGTGGCGCGCCTCGTCAGCGAGGCGGAGAACGCCCTGGCCAAGGCCACCCCCTACCGCGCCAAGCGCTCC
>JAEXJH010000476.1 GCA_023445955.1 Pseudomonadota bacterium | reverse complement strand
GCGTTGCTCGCCGCCTTCACCGTTCTCGCCGCCCTCGCCCTGGCCTTCAGGCTGAGCGGGGGTCTCGACGACCTCCGGTTCTTCCGGCGGCTCGGCCTCGAAGTCGATCTCGTAGGCGGCGTAGACGTCCTTGCCGACGATGTCGGACACCGGACGATTCGGCTGGATGGCGCGCAGGACGCGGAAATAGTGCTCGGCGTGCTGCAGATAGTTCTCGGCCAGCACCCGGTCGCCGGACGACGTCGCGTCGCGCGCCAGCTGCTGGTACTTTTCGTAGACGCTCTGGGCCGCGCCGCGAACCTTGACCCCTTCGGGCCCGTTCGAGTCGAAGGCGCGGTTGGCGTTGTGCTGTTGAGGCTTGCCGCCGCTGCCGCCGCGATTGTTGCGGCCGCGCTGGCGCTTCATGCCTTTGAAATCTCTCATGGTCTCTCTGAACCTGTCCGGAGGTCAGTCTTGCGCTGGCGCGTCCGGCCTTGCTGGTCTCTGAGCGGGTCGAACCCTGGTGAGTTTCAGAGACACTGGTTTCCGTAGAGCCCCCGCCCTGCTCTTTGGGCGCGGCGACCGGCGGACCGGGCGCGCCTGCCAGGGGAGCCTCACAGACGTTATGAACGTCTGCTTTTCCCGTCACCTGGCGATCTGGAAGGGGACAAGACTCGTCTAGCGGTTCACGCCCCGGTTTCCAAGGGATTTTTCACCCCGGTGACGACGCGATCGTGCGTCGACAGGTCCTTGATCGTCTTGACCTGCTGCGCGCCCGCCTCGCGGAACAGCGCCTCGACGTCCTTGGACTGGTCGAAGCCGATCTCGACGGCGAACATGCCGGCGGGTTTCAGCACCCGCAGGATCTCCGGCGCCAGCAGGCGATAGGCGTCCAGGCCGTCGACCCCGCCGTCCAGCGCCAGACGCGGTTCGTGGTCGCGAACCTCCGGCTCCAGGGTGTCGATCACCGCGGTCGGGATGTAGGGCGGGTTGGAGACGACGAGGTCGAAGCTGGCGTCGCCCAGACCGGCCGTCCAGTCGCCGTGCATGAAGGCCGCGCGGGTGTTGAGGTCCAGGCTGGCGGCGTTGTCGCGCGCCACGGCCAGGGCCTCGTCGGACGCATCGACGCCCAGCCCCTTGGCGGCCGGACGCTCGGCCAGCACCGCCAGCAGGATCGTGCCCGAGCCTACCCCTAAGTCCAGCATCGAGAACGGCATCTGCTCGGGGAAGGCCTTCAGCACCTCGTCGACGATGACCTCGGTCTCGGGACGCGGGGTGAGGACGTTCTTGTTCACCTGCAGCAGGATCTTCCAGAAGCCCTTGCGGCCGATGATGTGGCTGACCGGCTCGCGGCGCGCACGGCGCGAGAGGTAGTCCTCGAGGGTCGCCTCCTGCTCGGCGGTCAGCTCGCGATAGGGATCGGTGACGATCTCGGTGCGGGTGACGTTGGCGGCCACTTCCAGCATCAGGCGCGCGTCGATCGACGGCTGATCGATGCCGGCGTCCTTCAGACGATCCTTGGCGGCGGTCCAGGCTTTGACGAGAGTCAGGGTCATGAGCGGGGTTTAGCGTGTTGGCTGGAGGGTTCCAATATCCGATCTCCCCGGCCTTCGCCGGGAGATCGGTTTGGGAGCTAGGCCAGGGAAACCACATCCCCCTCGCCCACAGCGCCGCCCTGCGTGACGTTCACGTAGATCCCGCAGAACATGTGGCCGTACGCATCAAACAGCGCCTTCACCAGCTCCACGTCCCGCTCGGCCGTCGTCGGGTCGACGTGGGTAGCGGCGCAGCGGACGATGGGTTTCAGGACCTCGGCGGTCGCGGCGCCGATGGCCAGGGTCCTGCCGGTCCAGTCGTTCTCGACCCAGGCCGGCCAGCCCTCGACATAGAGGTTGGCGCGGAAGCGCAGCGGATCAAGGTCCATGCCCAGGCGCTCCCCCAAATCGCGCACGCTGGCCAGGTTGACGATCGAGACATAGCCCGAGCGGCTGTCCATGAACCGGTAGGCGCCCGGCCCCTCGACCACCTTCAGCGGCCCGCGGATGTCATCGGCCAGCAGCGCCGTCAGCCAGGCCTCCAGCCCCGCCCGGCCCGCCTCGCCGCGCAGGTCGTCGGCGAAGTCGGGCTGGCCTTCGGCCCGGGCGGTGAAGACGCCGGTGGCCTCGTCATAGGCGGTGCGCGCCTTGGCGACGGCGGGGATCCTGGCCAGCACCGCGAACTTCATCTTCGAGATGTGGGTCGGCGCGGCGGGGTCGAAACCGGTGGGGCCGTCCTCGACCGCGTACAGACGATCGCACGGGAAGCAGGCCCCAGCCTCGAGGGTGGCGGCGGCCAGTCGCTCGGGCGTGAAGCCCTTGACCGGGTGGCGATAGAGCGAGGCGATGCGGGCGTCCATGGCGCGGAAGATCAGCCTCGACTCGCACCATGGCAAGGCTTGCCGGGAACGCGACTCGCCGCGCGGGGTTTCGTTGGCCTGGAGGGCGTTTCATGGCCGACGCATCGCCGCGTCCGATCCTCAACTGGTTGAAGTCGCGTCCGTACCACCTGGCGCCGTGGATCGTGCTGCTGGCGGCCGCGCCGCTGGTGCTGCCGCGCAAGAAATCGCCAGAGGAGCATATCGACGCTCCGCCGGGCCTGTCCGAGGACCGCGCCATGCCGCCGGCCCAGTTCGACGAGGCCGAGCCCAGGCGCGGCCGCGCCGCCCGCCATCCCGGACACATCCCGCTGCTGGGCTGGCGAGACATCGTCTGGCGCACCTGGCTGGAGATCGGCGTCGACCGCCTGCCGGCCGTGGCCGGGGGCGTGACCTTCTACACCCTGCTGGCCCTCTTCCCCGCGATCGGCGCCTTCGTGTCGCTGTATGGCCTGTTCGCCGATGTGCGCACGGTCGAGGCGCAACTGCGCGACATGGCCGGCGTCTTCCCCGCCAGCGTCGTCCAGATCGTCGGCGAGCAGATGCTGCGCTTGGCCAGCCAGGGCCAGGCCAAGCTGGGCGTGGCGTTCGGCTTCAGCTTGCTTCTGTCGATCTGGAGCGCCAACGCCAGCATGCGCGCGCTCTTCGACGGGCTGAACATCGCCTATGACGAGGAGGAGAAACGCCACCTCGTGCCGCGCACCCTGCAGAGCTACGTCTTCACCTTCTGCTCGCTGCTGTATGCGGCGGTCGTGTCGGGGGTGTTGATCGTCACGCCGATGCTGCTGAAGGCCGCGCACCTGTCGGCGCTGGATGCGATCTGGGCCCCGATCCGCTGGCTGATCGTGCTGGCCATGACCGCCGTCGCCTTCGCCGTGCTCTATCGCTTCGGCCCCAGCCGGGCGCGGGCGCGGTGGCGGTGGATCTGGATCGGGGCGGCGGCCGCGGCGGCGGGGTGGCTGGCCGGCTCGCTGGGCTTCTCGCTCTACGTCAACACCATCGCCCATTACGACGCCACCTACGGCCCGCTGGGCGCGGTGATCGCCTTCATGGTCTGGGTGTGGTTCTCGATCATGGCCATCCTGGTCGGGGCCGAGCTGAACGCCGAGATCGAGCACCAGACCGCCGTCGACTCCACCACCGGCCCCGAACAGCCGATGGGCGCCCGCGGCGCGGCCATGGCCGACACGGTGGGCCTGGCTTTCCACCCGTGGGAGATGATCAAGCGCGAGGCGGGCATGGTCCGGAGGGTGACCGGCGGCGCGTGGAAGAAGGTGCGGGGGCGGTAGGCTCGGTGCGCCTTCTCTCTCCTCCCCCAAGAGGGGGAGGAGAGCCTTTCCTTGCAGCGCTCCAGCGCCTAGATCGTCCCCATGACCCTGCTCCTGCCCTACCGCGAAGACGAACTGGCCGACATCGCCCTGCTGGTGAACTCGGCCTATCGCGGCGAGCTGGCGCAGAAGGGCTGGACCAGCGAGAGCTACCTGCTGGGCGGCCAGCGCACCGACGAGGCGAGCTTGCGCGCCGACCTCGCCGCCGCGCCCGGCTCGACCATCCTGACCCTGCGCGACACCGAAGACGCCAAGCCCCACGCCTCGGTGTGGATCGAGCCGGCCGGGGACGACGCCTGGTACGTCGGCATGGTCACCGTCTCGCCCCTGCGCCAGGCCGGCGGCATCGGCCGCACCATGCTGGAAGCCGCCGAGGCCCACGCCCGCGCCCAGGGCGGCAAGTCGATGAAGATGACCGTGATCTCGGTGCGCGACACCCTGATCGCCTGGTACGAACGCCGCGGCTACGCCCTGACCGGCGAGACCCAGCCCTTCCCCTATGGCGACGAGCGTTTCGGCGTGCCCCAGCGCGACGACCTGTATTTCGTGGTGATGGCCAAGGCGCTCTAGGCGCGCTAGCCTCCGGGGACCTCAGTGAGGATCCCCCATGCATCGCTACATCCTGACCGGCGCCCCGGGCGCTGGCAAAACCGTGCTTCTGCGCGCCCTGGAGCGCGCCGGCTGCGCCGTGGTCGAGGAGGCCGCGACGGACGTCATCGCCCTGGCGCAGGCCGAGGGCGTGGCCGAGCCGTGGACCGATCCGGGCTTG
>JAEXJH010000475.1 GCA_023445955.1 Pseudomonadota bacterium | reverse complement strand
GTCTCAATCAGAAGCTCTTACGGATGCTGGCGTACAGGTAGCGGCCGTAGGGCTGATACATCGAGCCGAGATAGCCGTTCGACGACAGCGGGGGCTGTTCGTTCGAGATGTTACGCACGCCAAGCTTCAGGCGGGTATTGGCCGCCCAGCCCTTGGTGAAGGCGTATTGGCCGTAGACGTTGGTGGTGATCTGCGAGTCGATGATCCACGGCGCGCCGGCCGAGTCGATCAGGCCCGTGTCGTCGACATCCGAGATGTACTGGGTGAACACCCCGGCCGAGAACTGGTCGAGGCTCCAGCTGAGCGCCGCGGTCCACTTCCACTCGGGCTTGCCGTTCTGACGGATATAGTTGCCGCCGCCGCTGATGGTGGTGCCGGCGTTGATCTTGCCCGAGGACCGCGCCGCCAGCAGTTCGGCGATCTGCGGGGAGGGTTGCTGGTAGAACTTCAGCAGATGGGCGCCGTTGACGTTCAGGTCGAAGTCACCGAACGGCGTGCCGTGCTTGCGCCACATCATGCCGATGTCCACGCCGCGGGCTTCTTGCGGCAGGGTGTTGACGTACTGATCCTTCACATAAAGCACCGTGCCGACCGGGGTCAGGCCGGTGCCGGCGAAGGCGGTGTTGTCGTCGCTGGTCGCGGCGGCGCGGACGACGTTCGGGTTGCTCGAACCGCTCTGGCGCAGCAGGTAGTCCAGGATCAGCGCGTTGCCTTCGCCGAACAGGCCGACAATGCCCTTCTGCTTCACACGCCAGTAGTCGGCGGTGAAGGTGAAGTCGCCGAGCACCGACGGGATGAACTTCGGCTGGACCACGAAGCCAAAGCCCATGGTTTCGGAATCTTCCGGCTTCAGGTCGGGGTTACCCGAGCGTTGCGCCTGGACGCTGAGCGTGCGGGTGCAGTTGCTGAAGCTGGTGATCCGCCCGGCGCGCAGATCGGCCTCGCAGCGGACATAGTCGGTGCGGGTGTTGGCGCGGGTGACGACCGTGGCGTTGATCTGCTCCAGGTTGGGGGCCTTGAAGCCCTGAGCCCACGAACCGCGGACCCGGAAGCCGTCGACGACGTCCCAGGCCATGGCGACCTTGGGTTTGGCGACCGAGCCGACGTCGCTGTACTTCTCGGCGCGTCCGGCCAGCTGCAGCTCGACGCTGCGCGCGAAGGGAATGTTCATCTCGGGCGAGATGATCGGAACGGCAAGTTCGACATAGGCCGAGCTGACCTTGCGCGAACCCTTCGTATCCGGCGACGGGCTCGTCCCGACCATGTCGCTCAGATAGAGAACGCCGGTGACCGAGTTCGTATAGGTGATCGTGCCGTCGACGTGGGCGTCACGATCATCATGCTGGGTCTCGCGGCGCCATTCGACACCCGCGGCCATGCCGACATCGCCGCCGGGCAGGCTGAAGAGATCAGGCCTGGACACGCGGAAGTCCCACGAGGCCAGCGAACTGGTGCTTTCGCGCTTGGATTTGAACCGTATCGCGTCGATCGCCGCCTGGCTGCTGGACGTGGCGTCGCCGACGCTTGGATTGCTGACCGTGCCGCCGTTGAAGGGGTTGTAGGCGTCCGACGTCGACAGGCCGATCTGCTTCTGCGCTGCGGTGGCGCTGATGCCGTCGGAGACGTCCTTCACCTTGGCTTCCGAGTAGAGCAGGGCAGACTCCCACTTCCAGCCCATGGCGTCGCCGCGCAGGCCGGCCAGGAAACGGTTCTGGTCGTTGGTCACGTCGACCTGCTGCTTGCCGGCGTCGACGAAGTCGTAGCTCGTCAGGGTCACGGCCAGGCCGGTGGTCGGCGCATTGATGCCGGCCAGACGGTTGGGATTGGCCGCGCCGTTGGCGAAGGTCACCGGGCCAAAGGGGTTCCAGTAGCTGGACGTCGGCGCGGTGATCACCTGAGCCGAGGTGGTGGTGGCAGGCGCTTGGAACGCGCGGGTCTTGGCGTGATAGACGCCGACTTCGCCGAAGGCGGTGATGGTGTCGGTGATCTGATAGTTGCCGGTCGTGAAGACGTTGATGCGCTTCAGCGACGGCATGACCGTCAGGTCGGTGGACGAGGCGTTGTAGCGCAGGTCGCGGTCTTCGCCCGAGGTGGCCGGCGCGCCGTCATCGATGCTGATGCCGTTGCCGACCGTGGCCAGGCTGCCCGGGTAGCTGGTCGGCTGGATGTGGAAGGCGCCGGCCGAGCTGGTGATCAGCGTCGTGCCGACCCGGACCGCCGAGGCCGCCGTGAAGCTGCCCCACGGCGTAACCGTACCCCGACCGTCCAGCGAGGCCGCGCCATCGAAACGCGTACCGCTGAACAGCACGCGCTTGTCGGCCGACGACGTATAGAGCTGGTCGAGCGAGCGCAGGGCGGTGCGCTTATCGTAGCTGACGAAGGCCGTCAGGTTGCCGCGCTCGAAATTGTGGCCGAATAGCCCGTTAAACTCATACTCCTTGAGGTGGGTGTTATGGGCGGCGCCATACTGCGCTTCCATGTCGACGCCGTCGAAGTTGTCCTTCAGCACGGTGTTGACCACGCCGGCGACGGCGTCGGTGCCGTAGATGGCGGCGGCGCCATCGCGCAGGACTTCAAGGCGCTTGAGGCCCGAGGTCGGGATGGCGTTGGTGTTGTAGGTGATGGTCGGCACAAGGCTCGTGCCATCGGCCTGGCTGGTCGGGTGCGCCACGACGCGGCGGCCGTTCAGCAGCACCAGGGTGTTGCCCGAGCCCAGGTTGCGCAGGTTCACCGAACCGATGTCGCCGCGGGCGGAGTTGCTGCTGCCCGGCAGGTAAGCGCTGTTGTAGTTGACGTCGCCCATCTGCGGGATGGAGCGGAACAGGTCATCGCCCGAACTGGCCGCGACGGCGTCCAACTGCTTGGCGTCGATGACGGTCACCGGCAGAGCGGCGGTGGCCTTGGCGCCTTCGATGCGCGAGCCGACGACGACGATCTCGTCAACGCTCGTGTCCTGGGCCGAGCTGGCCTCCTGCGCGGCCGCTTGTCCCGCCCAAGCCGCGCAAAGGGCCGTGGTGGCCAACATCGCAGCGCGCAGCACTGTGGTCTTCTTCATCGCTTTATTCCCCTCTGTGTCTGGCCCGCCCCCCAAGAACGGGCCTTGGATTTCAAGTCGTCCGACCTTGCCGTTCCCTCCCCAGGGATGGCGCCCGCGCGCAGTCTTGGAAGCCGCGCAAGACGGGACCTAAGGCGCTAGTAGAAGGTGACGTTGTCGACCTCCATCCAGAGCTTCTCGCCGCCCTTGCGGCCGCCCATGAGTTCGACCTCGGTCAGGTCCGACGCGGTCCACTCGCCTTTGGCGCCGCGCTCTCCGGCGGGTTTCAGCGCTGAGAACGGGATTTCGATCGTCTTCCAGCCCGCGCCGGCCGTGAACGGCGCCGACCACCGGCCGCCCGACGTGCTGACGCCCAGCTGGTAGTCGCCGTCGCCGCGCACCTCGAAACGCACGCCCTTGAAGGCGCTCGCGTCGACCGGCTGGATCGAGCCGCGCGTCAACGGAATGATCACACCGGCATAGGGGCGGGGCTTCATGGCCATCCGCGCGTTGATCGACAGGGCGTGGCCGTCGGCGCCGCGGGTTATCACCTGGCTGACCTCGACGGTGCGATCGAGGCCCCCATCCGGATCATCGGTGCGCAGGGTGTCGAGGCTAGAGCGGCCGTCGGTGCGCTCGAAGTCGTCGATCTGCGCCTTGGCCGGGATCGACGGCATGGCGGTGGCCTGGTTGGCGGTCAGTGGCGCAGCGCCTGGGCCAAACACCAGCTTGCCGTCGATGAAGACGCGGTCGGTCTTTCGCACGTCGCTGATCGTCTTCCAGGGCTGGCCCCTGATCAGCACGAGATCGGCGCGCTTGCCCTTCTCGATCGTGCCGCGGTCGCCGAGTAGATTGATGACCTTGGCGCTCAGCGCCGTGCCGGCCATCAGGGCCTCGCTAGGCGTCAGGCCCGCGCGAACCAGCAATTCCATTTCGTGCAGGGTCGAGACGCCGTGCGGCGTGCCAGGCATGCCCGCATCGGTGCCGAGCGCAATGATCACCCCGGCGTCGTGCAGCTTCTTGGCGTTGCCCAGGGCGTAGTCGAACTTCTTGAAGCTCTGCTTGGCCTTGGGATCATCGTCGGGATCGCGCGCTGGCTGGCCGGGTTTCGTCGGCTCGTAGACGGCGAGGGTGGGGGTGTCCGACGTACCGCCGGCCTTGATGATCTCGATCGCCTCGGCGTCCAGCGGACGGTCCTGCAGGCTGTGGGTGATGACGTCGACCTTCGAGCGTCCCGCGACCTCGCCGCGATCGACGCTGACGGTGTGGGTGAAGACCTTCAGGCCGTTCTTGTGGGCCTCGTCGACCAGGGCCGTCAGGGTCCACTCGTCCATGCTGGTGTTGTCGGGCGCGCTTCCATAGCGCCAGCCGTCGGTGAAGGCCTTGATCAGATCCGGCTTGTAGGGGATCAGCGCCTTGACCGCCGCTCGCGCCGCCTCAGGCGTGTTGACCCACTTGGTGGTGGCGGTGTCGGCCCAATCGGCGCCATGACCGCCCGGGGTGCTCATGCGCGCGGCGAAGTTCACGTGCGGCGCGACCAGCGTCGACAGCCATTGGCGACGCGGCGCGAACGATTCCGGCGCGGCGTTGAAGTCGCTGACCGTGGTCACGCCGGCCGAGACGTAGGCGGTGGCGATTTGCGGTGTGGTGGAG
>JAEXJH010000474.1 GCA_023445955.1 Pseudomonadota bacterium | reverse complement strand
GGTCGGCGCTGCGCCCGGCCTGCGCGGGGTCAGCGTCACCGATCCGTCCGGCGTCACCAACAGCCTGCCGGCGGCGCTCTACATCGTCGGCGGGGAGGGCTGAGCCATGCGCTGGTCTGGCCTTTCTCGCGCTACCGCGGCCTTCGGCGGCGGCGTGGCCGCCCTCATCCTGGCGGTGACGGTCATGGTCATGGGAGAGAGGCCGCCAGCGCCGGCGACGGCAAGCGCCCAGGCGTCGAGCCCGTGCGTCGGGTTCCAGGTCCAGGCCGTCGGCCTCAACACGACCCTGCCGACGACCTTCAATTCGGTCTCGGGGCAGCTCGCCGCCGACTGCATGGCGTGGCAGAGCTTCATCAGCCTTAACTGGGCCGCCGATCCCAACAATCCGGGTCAGCCCAACCCTACCATTCCGGCCTCGGCCTTCGGCACGCCGGGCGACACCTCGCCCAAGGTCTGGGAGACCTATCTGGAGGCCTCTGCCGTCTTCAACGCGCAGAGGGGCCAGGCCAAGGCGCTGTGGGCGGCCAAGCGGCCGGCGATCAAGTCGCTGACCCGGCTTTCCAAGCAAGGCGCGGCCGACCTGTCGCTGAGCGGCATCGGCCAGGCGGTCGACGGCAAGTGGCTGACCAGCCAGTCCGGCCAGCTCACCTATTACGAAGTGCGGATGAACAAGGATGAGTACCAGTTCATCACCACCAACGTGTTCTCGGGCTCGGATCTGACCACCTATGTGGGGCAGGCGGCCTGCGCCAGCGCCAAGGGCGGGCTGATTCTGCCCCAGGGCGGGGGCGCAAATCCCAGCGCCAAGCAGGACACCGACTGCCTGGGCAACCTGACCTCATACGGCGCCAATGTCGGGGCCATCGAGATCAAGGCCGCCTGGGTTCCGCTGCCCGCCGACCATTCGCTGGACTATCGCTACAAGACCGCGATCGCTCAGATCACCGCTCCGGGCGGCGGCGTCACCCAGGTCACCGTGGGCCTGGTGGGACTGCACATCATCCGCAAGGTTCCGGGCGCGCCGCAGTTCGTCTGGGCCACGTTCGAGCAGGTCGACAACAGTCCCGACGAAGCCAATGGCGGCTTCAAGGCGCCCAGCCTGCCGGTCAATCCGAACCGGAAGCCGTTGGGGCGCTACACCTATTTCAACCCTAACTGCACGACGGCGGAGGATCCGACCTACCAGTGCGTCCACAACGTCCTGCCGGGCAATCCCTGCGACGCCAAGGGGCAGCCGGCGGGCTGTGATCCCTACAAGGCCCCGATGCAGGTGACCCGCATGGTTCCGGTCGATGCGACCGCCAACTCGGTGACCGCCTATGTCTGGAGCCTGCTCCCGCCGGCCTCGGTCTACAACTATTACCGGCTGATCAATGTGCAGTGGCCCAACGCGCCCTCGGTCGTGAAGGCGGGAGCGACGGTTCCGCTTCCGGGCGGCAACATCACGCCGGCCAGCCAGTCGGGGATCGTGGCCAACACCACCCTGGAGACTTACCAGCAGACCCAGAACGCCTGCATGGACTGCCACCAGTACGCATCGGTCGCCACGCCTACCAACCGTACGACGGCCATGCTGGCGGGTCGCGCCACGCCCAAGGTTCGGCCGCGAAACCTGGCCCAAGGCGGGGCCTATGCGTCGGACTATTCCTTCGTCTTCGTCAGCGAGACGGTGCGTTAAAACCGCAAATGCTCGTAATAAGAGTATTAATTCGTAATTATCTTTATGCTTGTTTTTCTGCGCAGTTGTCGCAAGCTGCGTGGGTCGAACGCGGCGTCAGGTCGCCAGTTCGGTGAACGCGACGCCAAGAACAGAGCCGGATGGCTCGGACGCGTAGGGGGAATGATCATGCGGGCCAAACTCGCCATGCCGCCGGCCTGGACGCTGCCTAGGCTGTATCAGCACTTCCAGGGCGCGATCGATCTCGAGCTCTGGACGATCCCGTACTACCTGACGATCCTCTACTCGATCAAAGACCCGACCTCGGTCCCGTACCGGCTGATCCAGGCCGCGGTATATCAGGAGATGCTGCACGCCCAGCTGGTCAGCAACATCGCCAACGCCTACGGCTACTCGCCGAAGCTGACCGCGCCGGAATATGTCGGCACGGCGGTGCCGCACATCGATTTCGACCTCGACACGCCCAACCCGACCAGCGTCTTCGCGCCCTACAGCGCCGAGCTGGGGCCGATGGACGCCACGCGCGTCAACACCATGTGCCTGATCGAGTATCCGGCGTGGCGCACCCAACGCGAGCCGGACCTGGCCGACGATGTCTCGGACTACGGCTCAATCGGCGAGTTCTATGACGCCTTGCGCGTGGGCATGGAGCAGCTGCGCGGCCACGTGCGCGGCAACCAGCGCCAGATGGACGAGTTCGGGCCCTTCTACCAGAACGGCCCGCCGCTGACGGTGACCGAGTCCGGCGACGCTGGCTTCCACCAGGCCTTGACCCTGGTGGATATCATCGTCGACCAGGGCGAGGGCCAGACCGAGCCGGTCGAGAGCATTCCGACCGAGTTCCAAAACACCGCCGACGGCTTCCAGGACTCCTGGCCGCACTTCCAGCGCTTCGACTTCATCCGCCACATGCCGCGCTGGCCCGAGGTCTATTCCGGCGTGGCCGATCCGCCGGCGGGATCACCGGGCGCGGAGGCCCAGGCGCGACTGGTCGCCGACTTCGCCGGCTTCCTCGACACCCTCAACGGCATGTTCAGCGGCGGCGACATCCCGCCCGCGTTCGGCGTGCAGATGGCCAAGCTGGGCGGCGACATCCTGAGCTGCTGGAAGCTCAACGCCATTCCCCGTTACTCGTAGGAGCGCATCGCGATGGCGAACCCCGTATTCCGCGTGCATCCCGCGATCGGCATCGCGCGCGTCGGCAACAGCGAGGAATTCTACCTCGGCCCCGAGACCATGGCCGGCCTGCCCATGGACGGCTCGGTCGACACCAGCGGTCGCGATCTGGACGGTGGCCTGCCGATCCGGGCCGGCACGGAGTCGACGATCATCTCCAGCGACGAGCTGCGCGACAGCGCCGGACGCATGAAGCGCCAGGCCGCGCGGTTCCGCATCTATCACTATCCCGACCAGACCGGCGGCAAGGAAAGCTATCCCTGCGGCCAGGGCGAGGAGGTCGTGGTCGGCAGCGTGGTGAGCGGCCGGACCGTCACCGACATCGTCTGGACCGTGCACCTGGCCAACAAGAAGGCCAATTCGTACATGCTCAACGACATGCTGGGCATGCAGGTCTACGACAAGGCCCATACCAGCGACCTGCACCTGCGCAACGCCGCCGAGGGCGATGATCTCAACAACGCCATGCGTCTGCGACGGCTGGTGATCGACGCCGGCCCACGCGCGGTGCGCGGCGTCGACGCCGAGGCGGTGCGTTTCGACAAGGCCACCATCGCCACCTACGCGACCGAGGGCGCGCAGATCGAGGCGCTGCCGCACTATCCCAAGACCTTCCCCGACGACGCCTTCTCGCGCCTCTACACGCCGGCCGGCGGCATCGACACGCTGGGCGAGCTGCGCACCGACGAGAAGGGGCGGTTGCTGGTCCTGCCGGCCTGGGGCCGCGCCTGCGGCTGGCTGCAGGCGGACGGCACGCCGTTCCCGCTGGTCGGCGGTTTGATCGCGCCGGGCGAATATGGCGACGTCAACGCCGACGGCTGGTTCGACGACACCGGCGACGGCCCGGTCTCGGCCCAGATCGTCTTCGAGGATGGGGGCGTGGTGGACGCCGCCCAGGCCTGGGCGATCACCACCGACCCGTCCTATGCGCCCCAGACCCTGAACGTCGTCAGTCTGTGGGACGACATCTACGACACCTGGGTCCGCAAGCTGGATCTCGTGCCGGGCCTGTTCAATCACCGGTTCGACAACAGTTTTTCGCCGCTGTTCGACGATCACCTCAAGCCGATCTTCAGGGCGCCGTCGCTGCAGCGGTGGAACACCAACCTGCCGTCGCGCGCCATCGCCGCGCATGACGCGGTCGGGGCCATCGCGGCGGGGGACCAGCCCGGTGACACGATCATGACCGGGCTGGCCTATATCCGCGATCCGAACGCGCCCGAGGAGTCCAACATCGGCGCGCCGTTCATGCCGCTGTCGATGGGCGATGCGGGCCTGGCGTTCCTGACCGTCACCCGCACCCAGTACTTCTTCCTCCAGCAATGGGATCAGGGCCGCTTCCAGCCCGACGCCAAGCTGACGTTCGGGCCGGGCGAGGCGCTGGATCGGGCGGTGCTGGTCAACTGCCTGGGCGGCCGCTTTGCGCCGGGGATCGAGGCGACCTTCGTCATCCGCGACCCGTCGATCTATCAGGCCGACTGGGAGACCTCGGGCGGCGGTCCATTCCGCCTGCGCGCCCGGCGTCTGGACTATGCCCAGGTCCAGGCCAGCCAGCCCTTCCTCACGGTGGGCTATATCCCCAAGCACCCGGGGCCGGACGGCATCCGCTCGGCGCCGATGGAGCCGGGCGACGTGACCAAGTTCATGGCCGTGCCCTGGCACACCGACTACAACGCCTGCGCCACCCACAACAGCGCGCCCAACCCAACCAACAGCACGGCGCTCTACTGGTCCTGGCCGGCCCAGCGGCCGGTGCAGGTGCACGTGGCCTCCGACGTCCGCGATGGCAAGCTGGGGCCGCAGCGCTATTCGGTTCGCGGTCCGGGCACGACCTCGGAGGACCTGGGCGAGACCGGCCGCTTCCAGGATCTGGTCGACATCGTCCGTTACTGGCACCGGATCGGCTTCATCGTGCAGGGCACGGCGATCGACGGTGACGAGTCCTATGACCGCGACATGTTCCTGGAAGTGCAGGGGCAGCTGGACGCGCCGGAGATCACGCCCTGGCCGATGAACTCCCTGACGCCGAGCTCCTAAGCCATGGGCGTCCGGCGCGACGTCGTGGTGATCGGCGCAGGCCCCGCCGGATGCGCGGCGGCCATCGCGCTGAAGCGTCTAGGCGTCGGATCGGTTCTGCTGCTGGAGGCGGGTGACGGCACCCGGCCGCGCTTTGGCGAGAGCCTGCCGCCGGACATCCGCCTGGTGCTGGCTCAGCTAGGTCTCGGCGAGGCGTTCGCGGCCCTGGGCTTTGATCCTTGCGTCGGCGCGGCCTCGTCCTGGGGTGAGGC
>JAEXJH010000473.1 GCA_023445955.1 Pseudomonadota bacterium | reverse complement strand
CGGCCGAGGCCCGGGCGGGCCAGGCCGCCGACACGCTGGTCGCGCTGTCCGACCAGGGCCAGGACGTGCTCGTCGTGGCCCACGGCTTCTTCAACTGGATGATCGCCGATGCGCTGAAGGCGCGGGGGCTGACGAAGCTGGTGGATGAAGGTCACGCCTACTGGAGCATCAAGCGCTTCCGCCGCGCTTAGGCCTCAAAACCCTCTTCCCTTAACCACGCCTTGGCTCTAGGCCGTTGTCCGCAACGCCTGTCGCTACTAGGCTGAGTGCTGTTCTCCTGAGAGTTGAAATGACCGACGCCGCCGCCACCCCTGCAGACATCTCCGCCTTGAGCTTCGAGGAAGCCCTGGCGCAGCTGGAGCGGATCGTGGCCGAGCTGGAGTCGGGCCAGGCGCCGCTGGAGCGCTCGATCGACATCTATGAGCGCGGCGCGGCCCTGAAGGCCCACTGCGAGAAGAAGCTGGAAGCCGCGCGCCTGAAGGTCGAGAAGATCGTTCTCGGCCAGGGCGGCGCCGTCTCCGCCGAAGCGGCCGAGTTCAACTGATGGCGGCCCCGCGTCCGGCAAGTGATCTTGAGAAGCGGATCGTCCAGGCCGCCGACATCGTCACCGTGGCGCTGGACGAGCTGCTGCCGCGCGCCGATGGTCCCGAGACCCGCCTGACCGAAGCCATGCGCTATGCGGCGCTCGGTCCGGGCAAGCGCCTGCGTCCGTTCTTCGCGCTGGAAACCGGCAAGATGTTCGACCTGGCCGAGCGGCCGGTGCTGCGCGCGGCCTGCGCGCTGGAATGCATCCATGCCTACAGCCTGGTCCATGACGACCTGCCGGCCATGGACGATGACGACGTTCGCCGCGGCCGTCCGACCGTGCACAAGCAGTATGACGAGGCCACCGCCATCCTCGCGGGCGACGCCCTGCAGACGGCGGCCTTCGAGATCATGGCTCACCCCGACACCCACGACGACGGTCATGTCCGTTCGGAACTTGTGCGCAAGCTGGCCATCGCTTCGGGCGCCAAGGGCATGGCCGGCGGCCAGATGATCGACATCCTGGGCGTCCGCGACGACCTGGGCGCGGTGGCGCGCATGCAGCGCCTGAAGACCGGCGCCCTGATCGCCTTCGCCTTCGAAATCCCGCTGATCATCGCCCGCGCCAAGGAATCTGAGCGCTCGGCCCTGATGGCGTTCGCCCAGGACTTAGGCCTGGCCTATCAGATCGTCGACGACATCCTGGACGCCGAGGGCGATCCCGAGACCATGGGCAAGGCCACGGGCGGCAAGGACGCCGCCATGGGCAAGGCCAACTACGTCACCCTGCTGGGCCTGGACGCGGCGAAAGAGCGCGTGACGCTTCTCGCCGACCAGACCCGTTCCCATCTCGAAATCTTTGGCGAACGAGCCGAACATCTGCGCGAAAGCGTTGATTTCGTGCTGGACCGCCGCAACTGACCGCGCTTTCTTCAAACATGTCTTCCAAAACGCCACTGCTCGACACCGTCGCTTCGCCCGCCGATACGCGCGGCCTGTCGGTACCTGAACTCAAACAGCTGGCCGCCGAGGTTCGGGCCGAGATGATCGACGCGGTGTCGGTGACCGGCGGACACCTGGGCGCCGGGCTGGGCGTGGTCGAGATGACCGTGGCGCTGCACCACGTGTTCGAGACCCCCAAGGACATCCTGATCTGGGACGTTGGCCACCAGGCCTATCCGCACAAGATCCTCACTGGCCGTCGCGACCGCATCAAGACGCTGCGCCAGGGCGGCGGCCTGTCGGGCTTCACCAAGCGGGCCGAGAGCGAATACGACCCGTTCGGCGCGGCCCACGCGGCCACCTCGATCTCGGCGGCGCTGGGCTTCTGCGCCGCGCGCGACGCCAAGGGTGAAGACAACAGCGTCATCGCCGTGATCGGCGACGGCTCGCTGGGCGCGGGCATGGCCTATGAGGCGATGAACGCGGCGACCGATACGACCAAGCGCCTGATCGTCATCCTCAACGACAACGACATGTCGATCGCCCCGCCGGTGGGCGGCATGAGCGCCTACCTGGCCAACCTGGTTTCGGGCGGCGCCTACCGCTCGGTGCGCAAGCTGGGCAAGACCGTCGTCGAGAAGCTGCCGACCCCGATGCGCGAAGCCGCCCGCAAGGCGGAAGAATATGCCCGGGGCATGGTCACCGGCGGCACCTTCTTCGAGGAGCTGGGCTTCTATTACATCGGCCCGATCGACGGCCATGACATGGACGCCCTGGTCAGCGTGCTCAAGAACGCCAAGGCCTTCGGCGACAAGCCGGTGCTGGTCCATTGCGTGACGCAAAAGGGCAAGGGCTACGCCCCGGCCGAGGGCGCGGCCGACAAGCTGCACGCCGTGGCCAAGTTCGACGTGGTCACTGGCCAGCAGCAGAAGGCGGCAGCCGGCCCGCCCAGCTACACCAAGGTCTTCGCCCAGGAACTGATCAAGCAGGCGGAAAAGGACGACAAGATCGTCGCCATCACCGCCGCCATGCCCTCGGGCACGGGCCTCGACCTGTTCGGCAAGGCCTTCCCGGATCGCACCTTCGACGTCGGCATCGCCGAGCAGCACGCAGTGACCTTCGCCGCGGGCCTGGCCGCCGACGGCATGAAGCCGTTCACGGCGATCTACTCGACCTTTCTGCAGCGCGGCTATGACCAGGTGGTGCACGACGTGGCCATCCAGGGCCTGCCCGTGCGCTTCGCCATGGACCGCGCGGGCCTGGTGGGCGCCGACGGTCCGACCCACGCCGGCAGCTTCGACATCGGCTTCATGGGCGCTTTGCCCGGCATGGTGCTGATGGCCGCCGCCGACGAGGTGGAGCTGGCCCGCATGGTCGCCACGGCCGCCGAGATCGACGACCGCCCGTCGGCCTTCCGCTATCCGCGCGGCGAGGGCCTGGGCCTGGAGATGCCGGCGATCGCCGAGCCGCTGGAGATCGGTAAGGGCCGCATCGTCCGCGAAGGGACCAGCGTCGCCATCGTCTCGTTCGGCACCCGCCTGTCGGAAAGCCTGAAGGCCGCTGATCTCCTGGCGGCGCGGGGCCTCTCGGCCACCGTCTGCGACGCCCGCTTCGCCAAACCGCTGGATCTGGACCTGCTGCTGCGCCTGGCGCGTGAGCATGAGGCCATCGTCACGGTGGAAGAAGGCTCGATGGGCGGCTTCGGCGCCTTCGTGCTGCAGGCCCTGGCCCAGCACGGCGCGCTGGACCGCGGCCTGAAGATCCGCACCCTGTGCCTGCCCGACGTCTTCCAGGACCAGGACAAGCCCGACGCCATGTACGCCCAAGCCGGCCTCGACGCCGAGGGCATCCTGCGTGGGGCGCTGTCGGCGCTGGGGATGGACAATGTCAGCGCGGCGGGTGCTGGCCGTCGGGCCTAGACGCCACACGCCTTGAAGAACGCCTTCACATGCCCTCGATCGGCAGAACCTGCCGCCAGGCTGTGACGCTCGCCCTGGGTCAGCAGGACCAGGTCGCCTGAGCGCTTGAAACCGTCCAGCGCCGGGGCGCTGGCCTTGCCGCGCGCCTCCAGGAGGCCCTGGCTCAAGGCGTCATCGACCTTGGCGGCGGTGAAGCGGCTTTCCGTGCGGCCCGAGGCCAGGACGATCTCACCGCCCGACAGGCCCACGGCCGAGACGTCGACCTGATCCTGGCCCGGACGGCAGCTGATCATCAACACGACATCGTCGCTGTTGGGGCGTCCATAGGCTAGGCGAGGGGCTTCTGCGCCGTCTTCCAGATAGGCCCAGCGATAGCCGTCCAGCGCGACCTTCTCGTGCGCGCAGCCTGCCAGAGCAGCGGCGAAACCCAGAGCGGCGAAGGCGGCGATACGGCGTCCCATGACGGTTCTCCTCGCCCGATCAACGCGGCGGGGCGCTGAATGGCTCCTCCAAACGCATCGGGCGCGGCCCCCTTGCGCTGACCGCGCCCGACGAACTTGCAGGTCCTTGAGGGGACTTGGACGGATCCGCTTTAGAACGGCGAGAACTTCTCGACCAGCGACTGGCCGGCCGGGGTCTTCTGCACGCGGCTGATGTCGCCGCGGCCGCCGTAGCTGATGCGGGCTTCGGCGATCTGGGTGTGCTTGATGGTGTTGGCCGAGGAGATGTCCTCCGGACGCACGATGCCGGCCACGGTCAGCTGGCGCAGCTCGGCGTTGGTGCGGACTTCCTGGGTGCCCTGGATGACCATGTTGCCGTTCGGCAGAACCGAGCTGACCACCGCGGCGATCGTCAGGTTGATCTTTTCCGAGCGGCTGACGCTGCCGGCGCCGGCGTTGGTGGTGGCCGAGTTGGTGTTGATGGCGTTGGCCGGGTCGAAGCCGCCCGGCAGGACCTTCCCGAGGCTCGATTCCAGGCCCAGGAAGTTCGGCACGCCGGCCTTCATGTTCGAGGTGCGCGAGCTGGCGGTCTGGTTCTTGGTGCTGGCGCTGTCGTCGATCGAGATCAGGACCGTGACGATGTCGCCGACGCGGCTGGCGCGCTGGTCGTTGAAGAAGGCGCGGGCGCCGACGCGCCACAGCGAGTTGGCCGAAGCCGCCTGCGGGGCGGGTTCGCGCGAGGCGACGTATTGCTGCTCCATCGGAGCCAGGGCGGCCGGGTAGCCGACCGGAGCCAGCTGCGGGCCCTTCACGGCTTCGCTGACGGTGGAGCAGGCGGCCAGCGGGGCCAGGAGGACGGCGGCGGCGATGATGGCGGGGCGACGCATGGGTGTGAAAACCTTTTAGCGAGCAGCGAAACGGACGGGTTGCGAACGGGCTTGCAAGCTCTGGGCCTGCGGACCGACCGCTGCGGAGCCAGGACCGGTGGCGACCGCCTGGATGACTTTCTTCGAGAGCGTGTTCTGGACGGCGAAGAGCTCGCCCGTGGCGGCGGAGGCCATGGCTTTCCCTTGAAGCGAAAGGGAAATTCCGCCGTCTTCATAGGTGATGGTGACCAGGTCGCCGGTCTTGATGACCTGGGCGGCGGCCACGTCGCGGCTCTGGACTGCGGCGCCTTCACGCAGGGGGCGCCTGGCGGCCAGGCCGATGACGGCGTCGGCGTCGCGGGGGGCGTCCATCGGGGCGCCGGCCATCTTTACCCAGATGAGGTCCTGGGGCTGGACGATTTCGCCGGCCGAGAGGCTGCGGGCGTAGGCAAGAACTTCCACGTTGGCGCGGGCGGCGCCGGCCAGGCCCGCCGGGGCGTTGCCGTTCGACAGGCCGCCATTGTCGCCGCCTTCGCGGACGATGATGCGGCGGATGCCGTTGCTATTGGTCCAGTCATAGCCGGCGCGGCGGGCGAAGACCTGCACCTGGCCGGCGTCGAGCACGGCGGTGGGGCCCATGCGGGCGGCGATAACCATGTTGGCGGCCGCACCGCTGACGCCGTCGAACAGGTCGCCCAGCGTGATGCGGCCGTCGGCGTCGGTG
>JAEXJH010000472.1 GCA_023445955.1 Pseudomonadota bacterium | reverse complement strand
GGGCGGGCGACGCCAAGGCGCTGGATCTGGCCAGCCTCTGATCGCCTCTTGCCGAACCGGGGGCGGGCGGTGCAGCGTGCCGGCCGAACTCCCAGGGGAAGCCGCATGAAGATCCGCCACGCCGTCTCCGCGGCCACCCTCGCCGCCGCCCTCGTACTGGGTTCGGCCGCCTTCGCCGCGCCCAGCCAGACGCCCTCCGGCCAGGTGCTCGACCGCGTGGCCGAGGACTTCGTGCGCATGACCCTGGAGGCCGGCGAGCGCGAGCCTGGCTATGTCGACGCCTATTACGGCCCGGTCCACCTGATGGACAGCGCCAAGGCCGCCCCGCGCCCCGTGTCGGTGCTGCGCAAGGAAGCCGACCGCCTGATGATCCTGGTCAATGCGACCAAGGACAAGGATCTCTCGCCCGACGAGCGCCGCCGCAAGCTGTTCATGAAGGGCCAGCTGAAGGCCGCCCAGACGCGCCTGGCCATGCTGGCCGGCGACAAGTTCAGCTTCGAGGACGAGGCCGAGGGCCTGTTCGGCGTCCGCCCGGTGCTCAAGCCCCTGAAGAGCTTCGACCCGATCCTGGCCCGCATCGACAAGATCGTCCCGGGCAAAGGCGATCTCGCCGCTCGCGTCGACGCCTTCCAGAACCGCTACGTGATCCCGACCGACAAGGTCGAGGCGGTGATGCAGGCCGGTATCGCCGCCTGCAAGGCCAAGACGCAGGAGCACATCAAGCTGCCGGCCAACGAGCGCTTCGAGATGGAGTTCGTCACCAAGAAGCCCTGGAGCGGCTACAACTGGTACAAGGGCGACGCGCGCAGCGTCATCCAGATCAACACCGACCTGCCGATCTATATCAGCCGCGCCTTGGACCTGGGCTGCCACGAGGGCTATCCCGGCCACCATGTGCTGAACGCCCTGCTGGAAGAGAAGCTGACCAAGGAAAGGGGCTGGGTCGAGTTCTCGGTCTATCCGCTGTTCTCGCCGCAGTCGTTCATCGCCGAGGGCAGCGCCAATTTCGGCATCGAGCTGGCCTTCCCCGGCAAGGCCAAGACCGCGTTCGAGCGCGACAAGCTCTACGCCTTGGCCGGCCTCGATCCGAAGACCGCCGAGGCCTATGGCGAGCTGCAGGACGCCAAGGGGGCGCTCTCCAGCGCCGGCAACACCATCGCGGCCCTCTACCTGTCGGGCAAGATGACCAAGGAGCAGGCCGTCCAGGCGCTGATGAAGTACGGCCTCTATTCGCGCGGCGGCGCCGAGAAGCGGGTGTCGTTCATCGAGACCTACCGCTCGTACGTGATCAACTACAACCTCGGCCAGGACATGGTCCGCGGCTACGTCTACCGCGCCGGCAAGACCGAGGACGCGCGCTGGAAGGCGATGGAGCGGGTGATCAGCGAACCGACGGTTCCGGCGGATCTGCGCAAGTAGTCGCCGCCCGGGTCGCGTTGCCGACACAGGAACACAACCCGCCCGGACCCCGTTTGCCCCCTCGCCGCCGCCTGCTGGCGGCGCAGGGGTCGCTCCGTTCGGCGACCTCTCCTTCAAGGTTCAGGAGTGTGTCCGTGTACGGTGGCGAACGTCTTTCGCGTTTCGGCGCGTTCAGCCCGCAGTTCCCCGACGCCGAGGCCCTGCACAAGGGTCTGGCGCACTGGAACCATGTCCGCCTGTCCCCGGCCGCGCCGTCCGAGGCCTGGCGCGAGGAGCTGGACCAAGAAATCCGGATGCGTCGTATAGAGGGCGCGTTTATCGAAGCCTTCCGCCGTCACGTCGCGCCGCTGGTCGAGGACGTCCCGCAGGACGCCGACGGCTTCATCGCCTGGTTCGAGGCGCTGAAGGACCACGGCCCCGGCCAGTGGGATCCCTTGTTCGACTGGCTGGAGGGTGAGGCCTCGCTGGAGGACCTCAAGTGGTTCCTGACCCAGGAGGCGGCCGGCGAGGCCGGCTTCGACGACCTAGTGGCCCTGACCCAGGTCAAGGTCCCCGACCGCGCCAAGCTGGAGCTGGCCCGCAACTACTGGGACGAGATGGGTCGCGGCAGCGCCAAGGGCATGCACGGCCCGATGCTGTCGCGAACGACGGCGACCCTGGGCCTGGAGCCGACCATCGACTCGACGCTGTGGCAGTCGCTGTGCCTGGCCAACGTGATGACCGCCTTCGCCACCACGCGCCGCTATGTCTGGCAGTCGATCGGCGCCCTGGGCGTGGTCGAGCTGACGGCTCCGACCCGCGTGGCCTGCGTCGACGCGGGTCTCAAGCGCGTCGGCGTCGCGGCCGAGGCCCGCAAGTACTTCGCCCTGCACGCCCAGCTCGACATCGAGCACTCCAAGGCCTGGAACGCCGAGGCCCTGGTCCCGCTGGTGTCGGAGGATCCCTCCCGCGCCAAGTACATCGCCGAGGGCGCGGTCATGCGCCTGATCTGCGGCGAGCAGTGCTTCGAGACCTACCGCGCTCACCTGTGGGCCCACGCCCACCCGCTGGTCTACGCGGCGGAGTAGCGGAAGTTGTCAGCGATCCTCGCGTACGTGCCAGACGCGCAGCACGTAGATTGTGTCATCGACGACTTCGTCGCGAAGCTCATAGTCACCCGCGAAAATCCGGCGAATTTCTCGCGGCGCGAACACCGCTAAGCGCTCACCAGATCGCGGCGCGTCGAGCAAGCGTCGCGGCGCCACGACAATCCGCTGCACGATGGCCTTAGCGGCCCTGGGGTTCACCTCGGCGAGGAATTCGTAAAGCCGCGCCACGTCAGACGACGCCCTGCCCGTCCAGACGATCCGCATCAGCGCGGCGTGAGCGGTGCGCGATCAGGGTCGAGGCCGTCGATCCAGGCTTCCATCTCGGCCTGACTGACGAAACGGCCGGCGTCGACATCGGCCATGCCTTCCAGGGTCATGGCGTGGTGGCGCGCCTCACGGTCGACAAAGGCGCCGAGCGCCTGCTCGATCACCCAGTCAGGCGATCGCTCCAGGCGCTGGGCCAGTCGCTCGACCTCTTCGGCGAGCGGGGCTGGAACTTCGGCGGTGAGAAGCTTGGTAGGCATGCGGTCGCTCCTGCCCCGACTATAGCCCAGTCTTACGCCGCCTCGACCCCGAACTGCAGGCTGGCCAGGCGCGCATAGAGCCCGCCCTTGGCGAAGAGCTCGGCGTGGGTGCCTTGCTCGACCACCTTGCCTTCTTCCATCACCACGATTCGGTCGGCCTTGAGCACGGTGGCCAGGCGGTGGGCGATCACCAGGGTGGTGCGGCCCTCCATGGCGGTCGTCAGCGCCTGCTGGACCAGGCGTTCGCTCTCGGCGTCCAGGGCGCTGGTGGCCTCGTCCAGCAGCAGGATCGGAGCCTGGCGAACCAGGGCGCGGGCGATGGCCAGCCGTTGGCGCTGACCGCCCGACAGGGTCTTGGCGCGCTCGCCGACCGGGGTGTCGAGGCCCTGCGGCAGGGCTGAAAGGAAGCCATAGGCCTGGGCGGCCTCGGCGGCGGCCTTGACCTCCTCGTCCGTGGCGTCGGCGCGGCCGAAGCGGATGTTGTCCTTGGCCGAGCCGGAGAACAGCGGCGAGTCCTGGGCGACCAGGGCCATGCGCTCGCGCACTTGCGAGGGCTCGGCGTCGCGCAGGTCGACGCCGTCCAGGCGGATCGCGCCGGCCTGTGGGTCATGGAACCTCAAAAGAAGCCGCAGGACGGTGCTCTTGCCCGCGCCCGAGGGGCCGACCAGGGCCACGGTCTCGCCGGGCTTCACGGCAAGATCAAAGCCGTTCAGGGCCGGCAGGTCCGGGCGACCCGGATAGGCGAAGATCACGTTCTCGAAGGCGATCGCGCCCTGGGCCGGGACCGGCAAGGTCTTCGGCGCGGCCGGCGCGGCGATGTCGGGCTGAGCGTTCAGCAGCTCGGAGATGCGATCCATGGCCCCGGAGGCCTTCTGGACGTCGCCCCAGACCTCGCCCAGGGCGCCGATCGAGCCGGCGGCCATCACCGCCAGCATGGCGAACTGGGCCAGGGTGCCGCCGGTCATCTCGCCGGCCAGCACCAGGCGCGCGCCGCTCCACAGCAAGAGGGTGACGCCGCCGAAGGCCAGGGTGATGACCATGGCCGTCATGCTGGCCCGAGTGGTGATGCGGCGAACCGAGGCCTTGTAGGCCTCCTCCACCGCGCCGCCGAAGCGGCCGGCCGAGGCGCGCTCGCGACCGAAGGCCTGCACCGTCTCCAGGGCGTCCAGGCTTTCGCCGGCATAGCCGACCGCGTCGGCGAACTTGTCTTGGGCGGTGACGGTCAACGTGCGCACGCGGCGGCCGACCAAGAACATCGGGGCCAGGATCACCGGCACCATCAGCACGATGAAGCCCGCCAGCTTGGGCGAGACCACCGCCATGTAGCCCAGGCCGCCGACCAGGCTGAGGATATTGCGCAGGGCGATCGAGGCCGAGGCGCCGACCAGCTGCTCGATCAAGCTGACGTCGGTGGTCAGGCGCGACAGCACCTCGCCCGTACGGGTCTTCAGGAAATACTCCTGGTCCAGGCCCAGGGTGTGGCCATAGAGCGCGCGGCGCACATCCGCCACGACCCGCTCGCCCAGGCGGGTGATGAAAAAGAATCGCAGGGCGGTGGCGATCGCCAGCACCATGGCCACCGCGCCCAGGCCCAGGAACGCGCTGTTGATTTCAGCGCCCGCGCCCTTGGCGAATCCGTGGTCGATCACTTCCTTGAAGGCTGCCGTCAGGCCCAGCGTGGCGCCCGTCGAGAACAGCAGGAAGAAGGCCGCGGCGAAGCCGTCGCCCTTGTGGGCCTTGACGAAAGGCAGCAGGTGCACGAGCGGACGGATGTCCTTGCGGCGCGCTCGCCTGGCCTTGGCCTCGGCCATGCCCTGGACCAGTTCGGCCCCTGCGCCGGGCCGGCCTTCGGCCTTTTGCGCGCCGCCGTTCGCGTCAGTCATCAACAGTCCCTTGCCAAAATCGCGCGGGTTCTTTATAGCCGCCCGTCTTCGAGGGCCACCCCGCGCGTGCGCGGAGGGCGCTTACCCAAATTCACACTCGCCGGCTTAGTCGGACTGGATCGCCGCCATGAAACAAGACATTCACCCCGACTACCACTTCATCACCGTCACCCTGACGGATGGCTCGAACTATCAAACGCGTTCGACCTACGGCAAGGAAGGCGCGACCCTCGCGCTCGACATCGACCCGCGCACCCACCCGGCGTGGACGGGCGGCAACGCCCAGCTGATGGACCGTGGCGGCCGCGTCTCGCGCTTCAACGCCAAGTTCGCTGGCTTCACCGCCAAGAAGTAAGAAGCTTTCCGCTTCTCGCCGTAAGGGCGACGAAAAGCCGGTTCCGCGTTCGCGGGCCGGCTTTTTCTGTATCTGGGGGTCAGGCGCCTTCGACGCGAAGGACATGCAG
>JAEXJH010000471.1 GCA_023445955.1 Pseudomonadota bacterium | reverse complement strand
GGATCGTCCTCGGCGCGCATCAGCGCCGAGGCGCCCTCCCCGGCCAGTCGCCGCGCCGCCCATACGGCCGCGCCGCGCACCACCGGCGCCGGATCAGCCAGCAGCGGCTCGACCACCGCCATCAGGCTCGCATCGCCGCTGTTGCCGATCGCGTAGAGCACGTTCCTCACGAAGCGGTCGCGGCCGATCCGCTTGATCGGGTTCTTCGAGAACAGCGCCCTGAACTCCGCGTCATCCAGCACCGCCAATTCGGCCAGGGTCGGCTGGCGCAGCTCCTGGCGCGCCTGCAGCTTGGCTTCGCTCGAGAGCGACGCGAACTTATTCCACGGACACACCGCCAGGCAGTCGTCGCAGCCATAGATCCGGTTGCCCAAGGCGGGCCGGAACTCGGCCGGGATCGGGCCCGAAAGCTCGATCGTCAGGTACGAGATGCACCGCCGCGCATCCAGTTGGCGCGGGGCCGGGAAGGCCTGGGTCGGGCAGATGTCGAGGCAGGCGCTGCACCGGCCGCAATGATCGACCTCGGCCGCGTCGGGCGGCAGGTCCAGCGTCGTCAGCACGCTGCCCAGGAACAGCCACGAGCCGAACTGGCGCGAGACCAGGTTGGTATGTTTGCCCTGCCAGCCCAGCCCGGCGCGTTGGGCCAGCGGCTTTTCCATCAGCGGCGCGGTGTCGACGAACACCTTCACGTCCTCGCCGAACCGGCGGTGCATCCAGCCGGCCAGCAGCTTCAGGCGCTTCTTGATGACGTCGTGATAGTCGTCGCCTTGGGCGTAGACCGAGATCGCCGCGTGGTCGCCCCGCGCCAACTGCTCCAGCGGATCGATGTCGGGACCGTAGTTGACGCCCAGCACAACCGCCGACTTCGCCTCGGTCCACATGGCCGTGGGATGCGAGCGCCGCTCCAGCGTCTCTTCCATCCAGCCCATGTCGCCATGGCGCTCGGCCTCGACGAAGGCCTTCAGCCATTCGCCATTGGGCCAGGCGGCCGCCGCGTCGGCGAAGCCGCAGGTCGAGAAGCCCAGGCTCAGGGCCTCGGCGCGGATCTCGTCCTTGATGGCTTGCGAGCTGAGCTCAGAAGTCGAGGTCGTCATAGTGCGCGGCCGGCGCGAGGCCGGGCCAGCGGTCGGCCAGGATCGGACGGAAGGCCGGCCTCGACTTCAGCTTCATGTACCAGGTCTTGGCGGTCTGGAAGTCCTTCCAGGGCACGTCGCCGAAATAGTCGATGACCGACAGATGCGCGGCGGCGGCGAAGTCGGCCAGGCTCATGCGGCGGCCGGCCAGCCAGTCGCGGGTCTGCAGCAGGCCGTCGATATAGCCCAGATGCGCCTTCAGGGCCTCGCGGCCCTGGCGCAGGGCGGCCAGGTCCGGCGCGCCCATCCGCAGCAGCCGCTTCTCCATCTTCTCATGCAGGAGGAAGCCGTTGACCTCGTTGTCGAACTTGCGGTCGAACCACTGCATCAGGCGGCGGGCCTCAGCGCGTTCGCTAGCGTCGCGGCCCAGCAGGGCCGGTTCGCTCTCGGTCTCCTCGATGTGCTCGAGGATGGCGCGGGTCTCGCAGACCACGAGATTGCGCTGATGGCGGGTCTCGACCAGCACCGGCGGCATGCCCGACGGGTTCAGCGAGGTGAACTCGGGCGGCATCTCCCAGTAGCGAACCTGGATCTCGACGAACGGCAGCCGCTTCTCGCCCAGCGCCAGACGCACCTGTCGCGAGGCGGGGTCGAGGGGGAAATGGTGTAGGGTGCGTTCGACGCTCATGCCCAGGTGCGCTCAGGCTGCATCGAAAGAGCGATGCGCCGCTTTGCTTAACAAGAGATTGCTGAACGGGGTTTACCCAAGAAAAGCAGGCCTTTGTGCGGCTTTATTGGGGATTAGCTGTTCATGCGCGCAATCAGGTTGGTCGTGCTCTGGCCCTGCTTGAGCTCGGCCAGAACGACCTTGCCGCCATAGCCCAGCACGATGTCGGAGCCGACCACGGTCTCGACCGTGTAGTCCGCGCCCTTGACCAGCACGTCCGGACGGAAGGCCTCGATCAGCGCCAGCGGCGTCTCCTCGCCAAACAGCACCACCAGGTCGACGGACGACAGCGAGGCCAGCACCGTGGCGCGGCCCTGTTCCTTCTGCACCGGCCGGGTCGGGCCCTTCAGCTTGGCGACCGAGGCGTCGGTGTTGAGGCCGACGATCAGCCGGTCGCAGGCGGCCTTGGCCTGGCTGAGCAGAGAGACATGGCCGGGGTGCAGCAGGTCGAAACAGCCGTTGGTGAAGCCGACCTTCAGGCCGCGCGCACGCCAGCCCTCGACGATCGCCTTGGCCTGCTCGCGGTCGGCGATCTTGATCTCGCCGGGCTCGCCCTGGGCGGAGGCCGCGACCGCGGTCAGCTCGGCGGCGGTGACGACATCGGTGCCCAGCTTGGCCACCACCAGGCCGCCCGCCAGGTTGGCCAGGTGGGCGGCGTCGGCCAGGCTGGCGCCGGCTGCGACGGAGAGCGCCAGGGTCGCGGCCACGGTGTCGCCGGCGCCGGAGACGTCGAACACCTCGACCGCTGTCGCCGGCAGGTGAACATGCGGCTGGCCGCGCACCGACAGGGTCATGCCGGCCCCGCCACGGGTGATCAAGGCCGCGTCCAGCCCCGGCGCCATGGCCAGGATCGCCGCGCCGGCGTCTTCCGAAGCTTCGTCGGAATTGTCGCTGATGCCCGTGGCCTCGGCGGCCTCCTTGCGGTTGGGCTTGATCAGGGTCGCGCCGTCATAGCGGGCGAAGTCGCGACTCTTGGGGTCGACGATCACCGGCTTGCCGGCGGCTCGGGCCGCGTCGATCGCCCCGCGCACGACCTCGGCGGTCAGCACGCCCTTGGCGTAGTCGGACAGCACGACGACATCGGCGACGGCCACGTGAGCCTTGAAGGCGGCCAACAGCGCCTCGGCGTCGCCCGGCCCCCGATCCTCACGGTCGACGCGCAGCATCTGGTGCGAGCCGGAGATGTAGCGGACCTTTTCGGTCGTGCGGCGCTTGGGATCGGCGACCAGCTCGGCTTCGAGGCCTGACTCGGCGTCGATCATGCCGCGCAGGGCCGCGCCGGCGTCATCCTGGCCAACCAGGCCGATCAGCACCGCCTTGGCTCCAAGCGCGGCGACGTTGCGGGCGACATTGCCGGCCCCACCCAGCATGGCGGTTTCCTTCTCGACCGCGATCACCGGCACCGGCGCCTCAGGCGAGATGCGATCGACCGCGCCGTAGATGAAGCGGTCCAGCATCACGTCGCCGAGGACCAGCACGGTCTTGCTGGCGAAGGCGCGGGGGAGATGGGAGAGGGCGTCGTTCATGCGGCTTTCCGTACCCCTACGCCCCGAAAACTCAACCCTCGACCGGTTGGGCGAACAGCCCGCCGTGCGGCTCGGCCCGGCCGCGAGGGTCGGGATGGATCAGGATATCGGCCGCCGGGAAGGCCTCCAGCAGGCGGTTCTCGGCCTCGACCATGATGGTGTGGGCCTCGGCCAGCGAGATGTCGGCGGCCAGGTCGGCGTGCATCTGCATGTGGATATACGGCCCAGAGGCCCGCGTGCGCAGCTGGTGTACGCCCAGGATACGCGGGTCGGCGGTGGCCAGCGCTAGGATCCTCGCGCGATCCTCTTCCGGCAGTTCGTGGTCCAGCAGCTGGTTCGAGGCGTCGCGGAAGACGCCGATCGCGCCCCAGATCAGCCACAGCGCCACGACCAGGCCGGCCGCTGCATCCACCCAGGACAGGCCCAGCCACGACGCCGCCGCGACCCCCACCAGCGCCACGGCGTTGGAGCCCAGGTCGGCGGCGTAGTGCGCTCGGTCCCCAGCGATGGCGATCGAGCCGCTGGCCTTCAGCACCCGCGTCTGGGCGGTGATCAAGGCCAGGGTCAGGACGATCGAGACGATCATCACGATCACCCCGGCCAGACCGTGCTCGACCGGACGCGGATGCAGGAAGGCGTTGAACGCCTCGCGCCCGATCAACGCGCCGGACGCGAAGACCAGGCCGCCCTGCATCAGGCTGGAAAAGGCCTCGGCCTTGCCGTGACCGAAGCGATGCTCGGCGTCCGGCGGCTCGGCCGCGTAGCGCACGGCGAACAGGGTGATCAGCGAGGCGACCAGATCGAGCGCCGAGTCCGACAACGAAGCCAGGATCGCCACGCTGTCGCTGGCCCGCCAGGCGATCGCCTTGACGATGATCAGGATCGTCGCCGTCGCCACGGACAGCAGGGCGACGTGGCGGGTAGCCTTGGGATCGGCGGCGGAGAGCGACATGCGCTCTTTCTAGCGCGGCCTCAGCCCGCCGGGAACGTCTCCACGCGCATCGGAGGCGCGTTGGGAGCCGAACAGTCCAGGACGGCGCTCTGCGGCTTGTCGCCGCCAATCGCCTTGTAGCCATACTCGGTGGGCTTCAGGGCGAAGACGGTCTTGGCGGTCGCAGTCCAGGCGACGGTGTCGACGACGATCGTCTCGCCCGGCTTGGCGTCGGCCGACAGCAACCGCGCGCCCCGCTGGAAGGTGAGATGCGCGCCGGTCGCGCTGCAGCTCATCTCGGCCTTGGTAGCCTCGACAGGCGTCGAGATCGCGGCGGCGACGGCAAGGATGGCGAGCATGAGAGGTCCCCCAGGAAGCGTTTCGCTACCCGAGGTAGATATTCATGGTTAACCAGACCTTACCGTCGCCTGCCGATCAGGCGGCCGCCCTTACCTCCGGACCGACATAGACCGATTGCGGCCGGATCAGGCGACCGCCCGCCAGTTGCTCGCGCGCATGGGCCAGCCAGCCGGAGACGCGCCCCATGGCGAAGACGCAGGTGAAGCTGGAGGGCGGCAGGCCGAGGGCCTCCAGCAGCAGCGCCGTGTAGAACTCGACATTGGTGTCCAGCGGCCGGTCGGGCTTGTGCTCGCGCAGGATCGCCAGCGCCGCCTGCTCGACAGCCTCGGCGAAGGCGACGCGGCCCGGCAGGCTGGGCGAGGCCGCCGACAGCTTGCGCACGGCCGCCTTGAGGGCGTCGGCGCGCGGGTCGCGGACGCGGTAGATGCGGTGGCCGAAACCCATCAACCGGTCGCCGCGCGCCAGGGCCTTCTCCAGCCAGGGCCGCGCGTTTTCCGGCGTGCCGATCTCGTCCAGCATCTCGATCACCGGGCCGGGCGCACCGCCGTGCAGCGGACCTTTCAGCGCCGAGAGGCCGGCCAACACTGCCGAGGTCAGGCCCGCGCGGGTCGAGGCCACCACGCGGGCGGCGAAGGTCGAAGCGTTGAGGCCGTGGTCGCAGACCGTGACCAGATAGGCGTCCAGCGCGGTGGCCTCGGCGTCGGTGGCCGCCGCGCCTCGGGTCATCCGCAGGATGTCGGCGGCGTGCGACAGGGCCGGATCGGGCGCGACCGGGCTCTCGCCCTTGGCCACCCGCAAAACGGCAGGGGTGAAGACGGCCGGGGCGGCGATCAGCAGCAGGGCGGTCGGCAGGTCGTCGCCGTCGGGCAGGCGGGCCAGCAGGGCGCGCATGGCCTCGACCGGATCGCGACGGGCCAGACCCTCGTCCAGGGCGGCGACCTCGGCGAAGGCGCGGACGCGCGCCTCGCCCAGGGCCGGCGCCAGGTCGCTAGGCGCGTCCTCGAAGAAGCCGTCGAACAGCAGATGCGCAGCCTCCTCGTAGCGGGTGCGTCCCGACAGATCCTCGACGGCGTAACCCCGGATCACTAGGCGGCCCTTGGCGCCGTCGACATCGGACAGAACGGTGCGGGCGGCGATGACGCCCTCAAGACCATCAGACATGTGCTGTCTCCTTTCACGGCGATGAAAAGCGCCCGCGAACCTTGATCGTCAATCTTGATCAATATAATCAATCTATATGGCGGACTGGCTCGACGCGGATCAGGTTCTGGAACGGCTGGGGATTCGGCCGCAGACCCTCTACGCCTATGTCAGCCGGGGCCGGATCGAGGCCGCCGCCCATCCGCAAGACCCGCGCCGCAGCCTCTATCGCGCCTCGGACGTCGCCGCCCTGGCCCAGAAGAAGGCGCGCGGCCGCCGCGCCGCCGACGTCGCCGCTGAAGCCATCGCTTGGGGCGAGCCGGTGCTGCCCTCGGCCATCACCACGGTGGCGGGCGGCCGGCTCTGGTATCGCGGCCGTGACGCCGCAGAACTGGCCGAGCAGGGCCTGACGCTTGAGAACGTCGGCCGGCTGCTGCGCGGCGGCCATGGCGCGGCGTTGAAGTCGTCCCGCCGTCCGGAGCCGCCC
>JAEXJH010000470.1 GCA_023445955.1 Pseudomonadota bacterium | reverse complement strand
TGGGCTCGGTGTTGTGTTTAAGAGACTGCTGTGACATCATCTGGCATTGGAACGTCGTCGATCGGCTCATGAGCCCTGAAGCCGAAGCGGCCTGGCCCGAACAGATCCACGACATACGACAATCGCGTGGCGGCATGGTCGCGGGTTAGGCGACAGTTTTGGCTAGGAGCAGTCGACCGGGCCGCGGCGGGCGCCGCCTACGCCGCACGATGATGGAACGTTGCCGAACGCGAGGATGTGTTGAAGCGGGCGATCAGGCGCTCCAATGCTCCAGCTTCCAGACGCAGGTTCGCCGCCGCGGCCGTCGTTTCTTCGACCATGGCGGCGTTTTGCTGCGTGACCTGATCCATCTGGTTCACCGCGACATTGACCTCGCCAAGTCCGGTGGCCTGCTCCCGCGACGACTGGGCGATTTCGCCAATCAGGGTGTCGATCTCGCCAACCTTGCTGACGATCGAGTTCAGAGCGCGGCCGGTGTCGCCGACGAGCTTTACACCTCGGTCGACCTGCGAGGAGCTGTTGGCGATAAGCACCTTGATCTCCTTGGCGGCGTCCGCCGAGCGCTGCGCCAGGGCGCGAACTTCCTGGGCGACGACTGCGAATCCGCGACCTGCCTCCCCAGCTCGAGCCGCTTCGACGCCGGCGTTCAGCGCCAGCAAATTGGTCTGAAACGCGATTTCGTCGATGACGCCAATGATCTGGTTGATCTGGGTCGAGCTTTCCTCGATCCCATCCATGGCGGCGACCGCTTCGCTCACGATCTCTCCGGATTTCGCTGCGTCGACCCGCGCGCCCGACGCGGCCTCCGAAGCGCGCCTAGCGCCTTCAGCGCTGCGGCCGACCGTGGCGGTGATCTGGTCGAGCGCTGCGGCGGTCTCCTCCAGACTGGCCGCCTGCTGCTCGGTCCGCCGAGAAAGATCATCCGACGCCGTCGAGATTTCATTGGCGCCGGCATTGACGTTCTGTGTCGCCGAGGCGACGGCGCTGATCGCTTCATCCAGCGCCGCCACGGCGCTGTTGAAGTCATCACGAACGCGCGCGAACTGCGCGTCGATCGCGGCAGGCATACGGTAGCTCAAGTCGTTCGAGGCCAAGCGCTCCAAGGCCACAGCGATCTGATCGACCGCGTTGACCCGCCCCGTTACCTCCGTGGCGAACTTGACGACCTTGACCACCCGGCCTTTGGCGTCAAACACGGGATTGTAGGAGGCCTGGATCCAGACCTCCTTGCCGCCCTTGCCGATGCGCTTGAATTCCTCGGCCAAGAACTCGCCGGCGTTCAGCTTGCGCCAGAATTCTGAGTAGGCCGCCGACCGCGCATAGGCCGGATCGACGAACATGCTGTGATGCTTGCCCTTGATCTCCGAGAGGGTGTAGCCGACCACGTTCAGGAAATTCTCATTGGCGTTTAGAATGACGCCTTCGGTCGTGAACTCGATCGAAGCTTGGACGCGCTCGACGGCCGCTAGCTTCGCCGCGCGTTCGGCCTCGGCTTCCTTTTGAGCGGTGATGTCGGTCGCCACCTTGAGAATCCTGGTCACCTGGCCGGCGGCGTTCTTCACGGGGTTGTAGGACGCCTGGATCCAGACCTCCCTGCCACCCTTGCCGAGGCGCAGATACTCGCGCGCATCGAAATGCCCCTGAGCCAACCGAGACCAGAACTCGCGATAGGCTTGGCTGGCGGCGTATTCAGGCTCCAGGAACAGGCTATGGTGCTTGCCCAAGATTTCCTGCGCTTGGTAGCCCAGCGCTTCGCAGAAGTTCGCGTTGGCGGCGAGGATCGTCCCTTTGGCGTCGAATTCGATCATCGCCAGAGATTCATCCAGCGCATCGATCTTGCTGGCGGCATCGCCAGCAATAGGGTTGCGTAGCTTGAACTTCATAGAAAGGCGGCCTCTTTGTCCAGCGCACAGCTTTAGCGCCAATTGAACATCGTTCGTTTTGGTGAACTTAAGGTAAAATGAGGAATACGTGCGTAATGTGCGCAAATGAAACCCAGAATAACGATCTGCATCCATAGGGTGGTCGCGCCTATATAAATGCCCATTATGAGTTCATGTGCAAAGGCCGCATCCAAGACATGCACTTTTCCGCCACTACCGATATTTGAGTCCTGCTCGAACTTCCGCGCTTTGCCCATGATATTGTAGTGGGCGCCCGTCGCGCGCTGCCTCTTAGGGGCGAAAATGAAGCGGACCAGCGTTCAGTAGTGGTAGCGACACTGAGCGATGAGAAGCCCATCCTCTGTCGGCTTATAGACCAGACGGTGTTCCTGGTTCAGCCGCCGCGACCACCAACCCGACAGGGCGCCGCGTAGAGGTTCGGGCTTGCCCGTGCCTTGAAACGGTGTGCGAGAGCATTCCTTGATAAGGCCGTTCAGGCGCGACAGCAGCTTGGGATCGTGGGCTTGCCAGTACAGGTAGTCGTCCCACGCCTGCTCGCTGAAGATCAGCTTCATTCGGTCAGATCACGCGCGCGGCCGCCGCCGGCCTCCAGCGCCTCGATCGAAGCGCGCAGGCGCTCGGCGTTCGCCGGGCTGCGCAGGAGGTAACGCGTTTCTTCATAAGAGGCGAAGTCCTCCACCGACATCAGCACGGCCGCCGGCCGCCCGCGATCGCGCGTGATGACGATGGGCTCGTGATCGGCGGTCACGGCGTCGATCATCGCCGACAGGTTCTTGCGAAGGTCGCTGTAGGAGGTGGTGCGCATGAAGCTATTGTACGCATTTACGTACAAGTTGCCAGCCATCTCATGATTCATTCAGCCGGAGGAATCCGGCCGATGGTCGCACGGCTGACGCCGAGCACCTTGGCCAGATGCCGTGTGCTCTCGCCCTTGGCGCGTTCGCGGCCGACGAAAGCGCGCTGGTCGGCCGACAGCTTGAACCGACGTCCGAGCTTGACCCCGCGCGACTTGGCCCGCTCGCGCCCCTCGGAGGTGCGCGTCCGGATCAGCTCGCGCTCGAACTCGGCAAGGCCGCCCAGCACCGTCAGCATGAGACGCCCGTGCGGTGTGGTGGTATCGGCCCATACGTCGCGGATCGACCGAAACTGCGCGCCCTTGTCGGTGATGCTGGCCAGGACGTTGAGGAGGTCGCGCGTCGATCGCGCCAGGCGATCGAGGCGGGTGACCATCAGGACGTCGCCGGCGTACAGGGCGGCGATCGCGCGCTTGAGTTGGAGACGGTCGGTGCGAGCTCCCGACACCGTCTCCTGGAACACCTTCTGGCAACCGGCCGCAGTCAACTCCTCGATCTGCGCCGCGACGCTCTGACCATCCGTTGAGACCCGCGCATAGCCGTAAATCATGGGCTCATTGTGAGACTATAATATGAGACACACAAGCTGTTGATTTCGCTAAGGCTGGTCAGCGTCTCATTTTTCTTGAATTCTGAGCCACCGCAAAAGGCGGGGAGGCTGTCAGATGGCGCGGCGAAGCTTGCTCACGGCAGAGGAACGTCGACGGCTTTTCGAGCCGCCGACCAGCGATCGCGAGATCGCTACCCGTTATACGCTCTCCCCGGAGGATCTCGACTGGATCGAGGAGCGACGGCGTCCAGCCAACAAGCTTGGCGCCGCTGTACAGTTGGCGCTCCTGCGACATCCCGGGTTCGGCTGGGCTGCGAGTACGCCTGTCGCGCCGACGCTTCTGAATTTCATCGCCGAGCAGATCCACGTTCCACCAGAGGCCTTGGCCAATTACGGCGGGCGGGGTCAGACCCGAAGCGAACACCTGACGGCGCTCCATGCTCGCCTTGGCCTTCGCGCTTTCAGCCGCTCGGACCTGCGATTGGCCATAGCCATCGCGGCCGACGCGGCGCGATCAACCGACAAGGGCGGACCGATCGCCGAAGCGATCATGACGCAGCTTCGTCGCCGAGGCATCGCTTTTCCGTCGTCGGACACCATCGAGCGCATTGGGCTGGCAGGACGTGCGCAAGCGAGGCGACAATCGGCTGCCGATCTTTTGGCGAGTTTGTCAGAGGCGCAGCTTGCGGCGCTGGACCAGCTGCTCGTCAATGATCCGAGCCTTGGCAAGTCCGCGCTGGCCTGGCTGCGCGATCTGCCCGAAGCCCCGAGCGCCCTCAACATGGGCGCATTGATGGAGCGGTTGGACTATGTCCGCGCCATCGACCTGCCGCCGAAAATCGCCGAGTCGATCCACGAGCGGCGCTTCGACCAATACGTCCGCGAAGGCGCGATTGCACCGGCGTTCCTGCTCAACGGCTATAGCGTTGGCCGTCGACGCGCGACCGTCGCCGCACAGCTTCTCGATCTCGAGCGCCGGATCAGCGATGCGGCCATCGACATGTTCGACAAGATGGTCGGCTCTCTCTTCGCCAAGGCCAGGCGCGGCCGCGAGCGGCAGTACCAGGCCAGTCAGCGCGAGGTGGCCCAACTGATGGGTCTGTTCAGCGGCGTCATCGCCTCTGTCGAGCGCGCCCGGGCCGATGGTCGTGACGTGCTTGACCAAATTGATGCAGACGTCGGCTGGTGGAAGGTGGTCGCCGCGCGGCCGAAAATCGACGCCTTGGCTTCCCTGGCGTTGCAGGATCCGCTCGTCAGCGCCGCGGAACGCTATGGCGCCCTGCGTCGCTTTGCACCGGCGTTCCTGGCTCACATGCGGTTTAGGGCTGGAACGGGCGGCGCGCCGATGCTCAAAGCGATCGCGTTGCTGAGGGAGCTGAATGCCGGCGAGCGCAGGCAGCCTCCAGACGACGCGCCGATGCCATTCGCCTCGAAGGCTTGGAAGACCCTCGTCAAGCCTCCCCGGGGTCCGATCAACCGGCGCCTCTATGAGACCGCCGTCATCGCCACACTGCGCGACCGGCTCCGCGCCGGCGACGTCTGGATTGAAGGCTCCAGAGCTTACCGGAGGTTCGACGACTATCTGATCCCGCAAGACGACGTCGCCGAGCAAGCCCAATCCCTGCCGGTGACCGTCGAGATGGGCGCCTACTTGAGCGGGCGGGCCGGCCTGCTCGATCAGCGTCTCGCCGCCTTCGCCCGAAAGCTGGCCCGGGGCGACCTCGAGGACGTCTCGCTTCAGGGCGAGGCTTTGTCGGTCAAGCCGATCAAGGCCAGCACGCCCGATGAGGCGCGCGTGCTCGATCGGGCGATCGACGCCTTATTGCCGCGCATCCGGATCACCGAGCTCCTCGCCGAGATCGACGCTTTGACGGGCTTTTCCTCAGCGTTCCGAGAACTCCGGTCTGGTCGGGCGCACGACAATCCCAGCTGCGTGCTGGCCGCTGTTCTCGCCGATGCGACCAACCTTGGTCTGGAGCGCATGGCCAACGCCAGTCAGGGCGTTACCTATGCTCAGCTCGCTTGGACGCAGAGTTGGTATCTCAGCGAGGAGAACTACCGCGCGGCCTTGGCCAAGATCATTGATGTCCACCATAGCCAGCCCTTCGCGCGTCACTGGGGTGATGGGCTATCGTCCTCGTCGGACGGCCAGTTCTTCAGGTCTGGACGCCGCCGCTCCGGCGCGGGCGACATCAACGCCAAGTACGGGCCTGAACCGGGCTTGCGGGTCTTCACCCATCTCTCCGACATGCACGGGTCGTTCCACACCAAGGTGCTGTCGGCGACAGCGTCGGAGGCGCCCTATGTCCTGGACGGCTTGGTAGGCCGGGGAGGCGGCGAGCACTACACCGACACCGGCGGAGCGACCGATCACGTCTTCGCCCTTTGCCATCTCCTGGGCTACAGGTTCGCGCCGCGTCTGCGCGACATTCAGGATCGGCGCCTCGCCATCGTCGGGGTCAAGCCCCGCCACAAGATCCTGGAGCCGCTGCTAGGTCGGCCCATCCGCGTCGACGTTGTCGAGGAGAATTGGGACGACATCCTGCGCTTGGCCGCTTCCATCAAGGCCGGCGCCGTCGCGCCCTCGGTGATGTTGAAGAAGCTGGCCGCCTATAAGCGGCAGAACAGGCTTGATCTTGCGCTTTCGGAGGTGGGCCGCATTGAGCGCACCTTGTTCACGATCGACTGGCTCGAAAGCCCGGATTTGCGGCGTCGCTGTCAGGCCGGACTCAACAAGAGCGAAGCCCGTCATGCCCTGGCCCAAGCCGTCTTCGTCCATAAGCAAGGTCGGATCGCCGATCGCACCTTGCAGAACCAGCAACACCGGGCGTCAGGCCTCAACCTGGTCATCGCCGCCATCGCGCTTTGGAACACATTATATATGCAGCGCGCCGTTGATCATCTTCGCGCCAATGGGCAGGAGGCGCCCGAACGCCTCATCGCCCACCTGTCGCCGATGAGCTGGCAGCACATCGGCCTCACGGGCGACTATCTCTGGCGTGATGCCGCCCCAGCGTCGGCCGCCGGCGAGCGGCCGCTTCATGATCCGCGCGATCGGTTGTTTAGAGCGGCTTGAACCATGTTCGCGCATCGTTCTTCTTAGCGTACTTTAGCGAACAAACCTTGAGGTGAGCCCTCGGACGGGACCAGCAGGGCGGTGCGGGTCGCCGCATCGAAGGCGATGGTGGCGAACATGCCGGGCTTGAGGCGGCCGTCGCGGTTGGTCAGTTCGATCCGCGCCTGCAAGGTGCGGCTGTCGCCCTGCGCCTGCGGGAGCACGGCCTGAACCGTCCCGCGCAGGGTCTCGCCCGGATAGGCCGCCAGAGTGACGCCGACGCCTTGGCCCGGGCGGAGCTGGCCAGCCTGCGCCTCGGGCACGGCGGCCGTGACCCAGACCTTCGACAGGCCGTTGATCTCGGCCAGGATCTGGCCCGTGGCCATGGTCATGCCGGCCCGCACATCGAGCTTGGTCACGACACCGCCCAGCGGTGCGGTGACGGTGATCGTAGTGCGTGGCCGACCGTCCCGGTCGAGACCGGCGACCACGCCGTCGGGCATACCCAGCAGGCGTAGGCGTTGGCGGGCGGCGGCGGTCAGGGCCGCGTCGCCGGTGCGCCGGACGGCGAGGTATTCGGCCTGCGCGCCGCCCCATTCGGGAACCAGCAGGTCGGCCAGCGGCGCACCGGCGGCGATCACGTCGCCGGGCGCGCGGCCGTAGACCCGCTGCACGAACCCGCCGCTGCGGGCCTGGACCACGGCGACGTCGCGTTGGTTAAAGTCGACGATCCCGGTGGCGGTCAAGCCGCTGGAAAGCGCGCCTTCCTCCACGGTCGCCAGCCGGAAGCCCAGGTTCTGTGCGGCCGACGGATCGATGCGCACGCCCGCCGCCGAACCGCCTGCCTCGGCTTCGCCGGCGTATTTGGGCACCAGCTGCATGTCCATGAACGGCGACTTGCCCGGCTTGTCGAAGTGCTGGGCCGGGACCATCGGGTCGTACCAGTAAAGGACCTTGCGGTCGTCGGCCGAGGGTTGCGACATCGCCGGCTTGGCGGTCAGGCGGGCCAGGCCGTAGCCACCGGCTCCAGCCAGGACGACCAGGGCGGCGGCGCCCGCGAGCAGCGCCTTCATCGAGGGGGACGGGGTCATTGGTCGTTTCCGTAGGTCAGGGTCAGGCGGGCGGCGTCGAGCGCAACGGCGGCCTCGCGATCGAGGGTGGTGAGCTGGGCGTCGGCCAGGCCAGAGAACGCGGTCAGCACATCGGGCAGACCGGCCGTGCCGGCGCCATAGGCGGCGGTCTCCAGCTGAGCCTTTTGCTTGGCCAGCGGCAGCAGCGTGTCGCGGGCCCGCAGCCATTGCTCGTGGTGCATGACGTGGTCGGCGAGATCGGCTTCGAGCTGAGCGGCCAGCGCCCGGTGCGTGTCCTCACGCTCGGCGTCTGCGCGGCCGGCGCTGGCGGCGCGCGCCGCGATCATCGGGTCCTGGCGGCTCTTGCCCCATAGCGGCAGGCTGATGCTGAGC
>JAEXJH010000469.1 GCA_023445955.1 Pseudomonadota bacterium | reverse complement strand
TTCTTCAGGATGAAGTTGACCACGCCCGAGATGGCGTCCGAGCCGTAAACGGCCGAGCCGCCGCCCGAGACGACGTCGATGCCCTTGATCAGGGCGGTCGGGATCAGGTTCAGGTCGACGACGCCGTCGGAGGTGGTCGGCGTCTGACGCTTGCCGTCAACCAGCACCAGGGTGCGGGACGCGCCGAGGCCGCGCAGGTTCACGGTGGCCACGCCGCCGTTGCCGTTGTTGACCGTCGAGGTGACGCCCGGGACGGCCTGCGGCAGGGTGTTCAGCAGGTTTTCAGTATTGACCACACCCGACTGCTTCAGTTCGGCGGCGCCGACCTGGGCGACGGGGCTCGTCGAGGTCAGGTCGGGACGCGCGATGCGCGAACCAGTGACGACGATTTCCTCGACCTGAGCCGACTCGCTCGCGGGAGCCGCTTGTTGCGCCCAGGCGCCGGCGGCCGGCAGCATGACGCCGCAGAGGATCGAAGACGCCAGCAGGCGCTTTCTCGTGGTTGAAACGCTAAACAAATTCCACCTCCAAAACTTATACGCCGGACCCTGCGGATGGGCGTCGACGCTCCCCCTGTCCCCCCTGGAACCGGGTTTTGTGAACATGAGTGGAATTCGGCGACCGCGGGTCAATCAGCCTGGGACCGCGAATGCCCAGGAAATTTCCACGTGTGACCCAAATGTAACGCGGTTGACACATGTCGGGAGCCCGACTTGGTCAAGAATGTGTATTTTCAAAGGGATGCAGGTGGGGCGGTCCGTGGCGCAATCGAAATACTGTACAAAATATACGAAGTAATCGAAGCTATATCCGCGTTTTGGCCTTAATCAACAGACGGCGCCGATACAGCAGACCCGCTAGAGCGAACTCCAAAAAGGTTCCCTCGGAAACTCATTTCGAGGCGAAGGTATGCTGCTTCACGCCTTTGCTCCGCATCAACCAGCCCACAATATTCGCACTTCAACTTGAGATCCGCTCGCACGTGCGACAAGTCGCCTCAGGCTGCACACCTTTGCGCCACAGTGGCAGTTGCACAGGAACGAAAAGCACCTCTTGAATAAAATCCGAGCAAATCCATGCTCGCGTTTCCGTACCGACGAGTCCGACAATGCCCACGCACCCTCCCCTCAGAATCAACAGCGATCTGCCTGTGGAGAGGTTCGCGACGCGGTTCGCGGAAGATGGATACGTACAAATCCCGGTGTTTCTGACCCCGGAAGACGCCGAGGACGTCGCGAGGTCGCTGGAGGGCCTGACCTGGAATATCGTGGCGCCCGACGAGGCGTCAGAAACGCTGGTGATCACCCCGGAGGTGATCAAGAAGTTCGGCGAGACCCAGGTCCGGCAGTTCCTGCAAGGCGCGCTGAAGCGCGCGGCGGGCGGCTTTTCTTTCGTGCACCTGTCCTATGCTCTTCAGGATGAGTATCAGCGCAGCGCGGAGGCCAGAGTCCACCGTGCGACGCAGTTCCTGCAGAGCGAGGACTTCCTGGACTTCGGCCGCCAGGTGATCGGCGCGCCGGCCGTGACGGGCGTGCGCGCCCAGGCGTCCTACTATCGCCCCGGCGACTTTCTGACCCTGCACGACGACAGCCACCGCAAGGATACGCGTCTGGCCGCCTTCACCCTGGGCTTCACCCGAAAGTGGCGCGCCGATTGGGGCGGCCAGTTGCTGTTCCACGACGCCGAGGGCAACGTCACGCGCGGCTTCAAGCCGGAGTTCAACGTGCTGACCCTGTTCAAGGTGCCCACGGCCCACTCGGTGGCCCAGGTCGCCTCCTATGCCGACGCCAAGCGGCTGTCGCTGACCGGATGGCTGCTGGGCGACGCCCCGCAAGCCGCGTAGCTTGACCGCGTAAGGAGTTCCCAAATGACCAAGCTGCTGCTTGCCGCCGCGATCGCCCTCGCCGCCTCCCCCGCATTTGCCGCCGAGCCCAAGGAGCCGGCGGTCATCGCCGCCCTGAAGGCCTGCCGCGCCATCACCGCCGACGTCGAGCGGCTGGCCTGCTATGACAAGGCGGCTCAATCCGTGACTAAGGCCCAGGAAGCCGGCGAGGTCATCATCATCGACAAGCAGGAAGCCCGCGCCGCGCGCCGCCAGGCTTTCGGGCTCGAGCTGCCGACGCTGTCGATCCTAGACAAGGGCGCCGACAAGACCGAGACCGAGAAGCTGCAGTCCGTGGTCAAGAGCGCCCGCGTCGACGCCGAGCAGCGGCTGGTCGTGACGCTGGAAGACGGCGCGGTCTGGCGCCAGATCGACGACGCCATGCTGGGCAAGCCGCCAAAGGCCGGCGACACCATCGAGGTCCGCAAGGCGGCGATGGGCAGCTATATGATGAAGATCGGCAGCCAGCCCGCGATCCGCGTGCGCCGCGTCGAGGGCGGCCGCTAGCTAGCTGGGGTCGTCGACGAAGCGGTAGCCGACCCCGGGCTCGGTCTGCAGCAGCTTGGGGCTGGCCGGGTCGGCCTCCAGCTTCTGGCGCAGCTGGCCGACGAAGACCCGCAGGTACTGGGTGTCGTGCGCGTGCGCAGGCCCCCAGACGGCGGTCAGCAATTCCTTGTGGGTCAGCACCTTGCCGTGCCCCTGGGCCAGGCGGACCAGCACGTCGTATTCGCGCGGCGACAGCTTCACAACCTCGCCGGCGCGGGTGACGCGGCGCTTTTCCAGGTCGATCTCGATCTCGCCCGCGCGGATCGGGCCGCTGGGCGCCTGGGCGCGGCCGGCTTGGCGCATGGCGGCGCGTAGGCGAGCCAGCAACTCGCCGACCCCGAACGGCTTTTCGACATAGTCGTTGGCCCCTCGATCGAGGGCCTCGATCTTCTCGATCTCGCGGTCGCGGGCCGACAGGATCAGGATCGGGCCGTCATAGAACGCCCTCGCCTTTTCCAGCACCTCCTTGCCGTCCATGTCGGGCAAGCCAAGGTCCAGCACCACGGCGTCGGGCGACCACAGGGCGATGCCGCGCAGGCCCTCCTGGCCGCTGTCGGCGCGCAGCGGCTCGTAGCCGGCGGCATCCAAGGCGGGCCCCAGGAACCGATGGATCTGCGGCTCGTCGTCGATGACCAGGATGCGCTGGCGAGAACTCATGGGCGGCTCATAGCAGATCGCGCGGCGTGGCGATGGCCTTGGGCAGGCTGATCAGCATCCGCGTTCCGCGCCCATCGTGGATCGGGCTGGCGGCGGCGATCCGCCCGCCCATGGCGTCGACGAAGCCCTTGGCGATGGCCAGGCCCAGCCCTGCGCCCTGGTGGCGATCGCTGGGCTCCTCCATGCGACGGAACTTGTCGAAGATCCGCTCCAGCTCGGCCGGCGGCACGCCCCTGCCCTCGTCCTCGACGCTGATCACGACATTGCCGCGATCCTCGTAGGCCGCCAGCTCGATCCGACTGCCCGCGTCGCTGTAGGTGACGGCGTTTTCCAGAATATTGACAAGGACTTGTTCCAGAAGGCTCGCATCCGCCTGGACCAGGGTCAGGGTGGCTGGATAGTCGCGGACCAGCGCCCGGCCGCCCAGGCGCCGCGTCACCCGCTCGGCGGCGGCGTTGAGCACGTCGCGTACGTCGATCCAGTCGGTGCGCAGCTTAAGGCCTCCGCCCTCCAGCCGGGTCATGTCCAGCAGGTTGGCGACGTAACGGCTGAGCCGTTCGGCCTCCTCACGGATGCTGACCAGCAGGTCGTCGCGCACGGCCTTCTTCATCTTGTCGCCGTAGTCGAGCAGCGTCGTGGATGCGCCCAGCACCGTCGACAACGGCGTGCGCAGGTCGTGGCTGACCGAGTTCATCAGGGCCGAACGGAAGCGATCCGCGCGGCGCAGGGTCTCGGTCTCCAAGGCCTCGGAAGCCAGTTGCGAGCGCTCCAGCGCCACGGCCCCCTGTTCCAGCAACGCCAGCACAAGCCGCTCAAGGTCCGAGCCGGGCGGCGCGGCGCCGGCCTCGACGCCGGCCACGCCGGTGCGGGCGCGCACGCCCTGCAGCGGCCAGAAGGTCCAGCGGGCCTGAGGCAGAGTGCCGGTGCCGAAACCGGCGGCCTCGCCCTTTTCCCAGGCCCAGCGGGCGGCGGCCATCTGGGCGGCGTCGAGGATCTCCAGGCTTGGCGCGCCGGCGATGGGCGCGAGTTCCTCGCCCTGCGGCAGCAGCACCAGCGAGCGCCCCCCCGCCGCCGCGGCGACCTGCTCTGC
>JAEXJH010000468.1 GCA_023445955.1 Pseudomonadota bacterium | reverse complement strand
GGTTGCTTTCGAGAAGGCTTACCGACCATGTCGCCCCACCCACTCCGTCAGGCCGCCCAGTTCCTGCTGGGCGTTCCGACCGAAGGGATCAATCCCGCCCTGGACCGCATGCTGGACCTCGCCCAGGCCACGCCGCTGTGCTTCGTGGCCGTCGCCGGTCCTGGCGCGGGCGAGGCCATGTGCCAGCTGTGGCGACGCGGCTATCAGCGCGTCGAGGCCGCCCGCCGGGCCACCTGCGGGGCGGCCGACGAGCGCAGCGACGTCTTGCTGGTCCTGGACTGCCCCACCCTGCACGACACGCGCGCCGTCATCGCCGCGACCTACACGATGCTGCGCCCCGGCGGGACGCTGGTCGTGGACGCGAGCGCGCTGCTGGACGAGACGCCCCGCAGGGCGCTCGCCGACAGTCTGCGGGAGTTGGGTCTGGACGTTCAGCCCCAGGCGCACCTGGGGGCCGAGATCCTGGCGACGCGGCCGTTCAGCCGGCAGCGAGCGGCCTAGAAGCCGCTGGCGATCGCCGCTTCGGGCCGGGTCTTCTCCTTGCGGGCGAAGAGGTTGTTCAGCGCGTTGACATAGGCCTTGGCCGAGGCGGTCAGCGTGTCGGTGTCGGCGGCCGCGCCGGTGGCGATGCGGCCGTCCTCTTCCAGGCGCACCGAGACCTGGGCCTGGGCGTCCGTGCCTTCGGTCACCGCATGCACCTGGAACAGGCGCAGGGCAGCTTCGTGCGGCACGATCTTGTGGATGGCGTTGAACACCGCGTCCACCGGGCCGTCACCCGTGGCTTCGGCGGTCTTGGAGACGCCGTCGACGTCCAGGGTCAGCTCGGCCGACTGGCCATCGGTGCCGGCCACGACGCGCAGGTGCGAGACGCGGATCTTCTCCGAGCCGCGCGCCAGGGCGTCGTCGACCAGGGCGATGATGTCGTCGTCGTAGACGTGCTTCTTGCGGTCGGCCAGGTCCTTGAAGCGGCCGAAGGCTTCCTTCAGCGCGTTCTCGCCCAGCTCGTAGCCCAGGTCCTTCAGCTTGGCGCGGAAGGCGTGGCTGCCCGAGTGCTTGCCCATGACCAGGCTCGAGGGCGCCTGGCCCACCGACTCCGGCGTCATGATCTCGTAGGTCTCGCGGTTCTTGAGCATGCCGTCCTGGTGGATGCCGCTCTCGTGCGCGAAGGCGTTCTTGCCGACGATGGCCTTGTTGTACTGCACCGGGAAACCGGTGATGGCCGAGACGTAGCGGCTGGCGCGGGTGATGTGGGTGGTGTCGATGCCGGTCTGGTAGGGCAGACGGTCGCCGCGCACCTTCAGCGCCATGACGATCTCTTCCAGCGCGGCGTTGCCGGCGCGCTCGCCCAGGCCGTTCACGGCGCACTCGATCTGGCGCGCGCCGCCCTGCACGCCGGCCAGGCTGTTGGCCACGGCCAGGCCCAGGTCGTTGTGGCAGTGCGTCGAGAACACCACCTTGTCGGCGCCCTCGACGTTGTTGACCATCCAGTTGAACAGGTCGGCGTATTCGGACGGATAGGTGTAGCCGACAGTGTCAGGCAGGTTGATCGTCGTGGCGCCGGCCTTGATGGCGGTCTCGGTGGCGCGGCGCAGGAATTCGCGGTCGCTGCGGGTGGCGTCCTCGGCCGACCACTCGACGTCGTCGCGCAGGTTGCGGGCGTGGGTCACCGAGCGGGCGATGATGTCGATGACCGCGTCCGGCTCCATCTGCAGCTTGTGCTTCATGTGCAGGTCGGACGTGGCGATGACCACGTGGATCCGGCCGCGCTGCGTCGGCTTCAGGGCCTCGGCGCAGCGGTCGATATCGACCTGGTGGGCGCGGCACAGGCCGGCGATGGTCGAGTTCTTGACGATCTTGGCCACTTCGCGGACGGCCTCGAAGTCGCCGTTCGAGGCGATCGGGAAACCGGCCTCGATGATGTCGACCCCCATCTCCTCGAGGATCTTGGCCAGTTCCAGCTTCTCTTCCAGCGACATCGACGCGCCGGGCGACTGCTCGCCGTCGCGCATGGTGGTGTCGAAAATGACGACGTTGTCGCGCTTGTCGAAAGCGGCGGGCGTTACGGAAGTCATGGGAATACTCGTCGAATGGGGTGTCTGCGTGCGGGCTGCGGGAACTCTCCCCTGTGCGCCCGGCCGCGACGAAGCGCGGCCCCTAGAGCGCCCAGGGGCTGATAAGCCGAAGCAGAAGCAGATCGCGCGCGACGTTCATGGCGGACTTTCTACACATCGCCCCAGAATCGAGCAAGCAATTTGCGCCAGCCGCGCGATCCGTCGCAGCTGGCGCAAGTTTATTCCAGGTCGCGGTTAATTCGGGCGCGTAACGATCGGGAAGTCGGTGGGGAAGGCGTCAAACCATCCCGTCATCCGCCCCATCGCCGCGCGATCGCCCTCCAGCTTGACCTCCCCGGTCATGATTTTCGGGATCAGCGACTTGCCCGTGAACAGGGACTCCAGGAACACGGGACGGGCGACGGTCAAGACAGCGTCGGCCTTGTCGCCCTCCCCCGCAGGCTGGGCGACCAGCACGCCGTTGCGCACCTCGACCAGGAACCGCTCGTTCCGATCCGGGAAGACGAAGACGATCCGCAGGTGGGCGTCCTTGGCCTTGTCGGGGTTCAGGCGCACCGACAGCACGTCGAAGATCATGGCGCTGTCCAGCGCCGCCAGCATGTCCATCGGCGTCATCGAGGCCGGCAACTTGCGCACCCCGCCCCGCAGTTCGTCGGCGCCGGTCAGGTAGATGTTCCGCCACAGGCTGTTCTCAGTCTGGTAGCCCATCTGCGTGTAGGCGGCAGCCAGCAGCGTCTTGGCCTCCTTGTCGCCGTCGTCGGCCATGACCGCGTGGTTCAAGAGCGTGGCGGCCCAGGCGTAGTCGCCCTTACCCGCCGCCTCTTTCGCCATCGCCTTGACCTTGGCCGCCCCGCCCATGGCCGCGACGTAGCGCTTGCCGGCGTCGGCCGGCGGCGACGGGACGAGGTGGGCCGGGTTGGCGTCATAGAAGCCCATGTAGCGCTGATAGACCGCCCGGCTGTTGAAGCTCATCGAGCCGTAGTAGCCGCGGTTGAACCAGTCCTTGGCCAGGGTCGGCGGCAACTCGATCCTGGCGGCGATCTCGTCGCCGGTCATGCCAAGGTTCATCATCCGCACCGTCTGGTCGTGCAGGTATTTGTAGGCGTCGCGGTGATCGGCCAGGACGCCCTTGACCACCGCGCCGCTAAAGCGCGGCCAGCCGTGGCTGGTGATCATGGTGTCGGAGACGTCGCCGAACAGCCGGATGGACTCGGTCAGGTCGTCGGCCCAGGCCTTGCTGTCGCGAACCAGCGCCCCGCGCGGAGTCAGGATATTGTGCATCGAGACGTTGGCGTTCTCGGCCATGTCCAGGATCCGCAGGTCCGGGAAATAGAGGTTCATCTCGGCCGGGGCCTCGGTCGAGGGCGTGTACTGGAAGCGGATCTTCACGCCGTCGAGCGTCAGCTCCTGGCCCGTGTGGTCGATGCTGACGGTCGGCGGGATCAGGGTGATCGAACCCTTGGCGATGGTCTGGCCGATGCCCGAGGTGATCTGTCCCTCGACGCCCGGCGGCAGCATGATGCCGAACTGGTACTGAGCGCGACGGGCCATGGCGTTGCCGGCCAGGATGTTCTCGGCGGCGACCTCCTTCATGAAGCCCTCCGGCGCAACGATGGCCACCTTGCCGGCCTTGACGTCGGCCTCGTCCACCACGCCGCGCACCCCGCCGAAGTGGTCGCTGTGGCTGTGGGTGTAGATCACCGCCTTGACCGGCAGCTTGCCCAGCTTGTCATTGACCAGCTCCAGCGCCGCCTGGGCCGTCTCCTTCATGGTCAGCGGGTCGATGATGATCCAGCCGGTGTCGCCGCGCACGAAGGTAATGTTGGAGATGTCGAAGCCGCGCACCTGGTAGACGCGGTCGCTGACCTTGAAGAGCCCGTGCTTGGACAAGAGCTGAGCCTGCCGCCACAGGCTAGGATTCACGGTCGCCGGCGGCTCGCCCTTGAGGAAGTCGTAGGCCGCTAGGTTCCAGGCGGCCTGGCCGTCGGCGCGCTTGATCAGCGGGTCGGCGCGAGTCCCTAAGAAGCCGTGGTCGGCAAATTCGAAGTCCTGCCGGTCGGCCATCGGCAAGGTCGTGGCGAACGCCTTCTGCTTGTCGGCCGTGATCGCGCTGGCTGGATCACCCGCCTGCGCCCCGCCTGCGATCATCGCCAGAACTGCGACACCGGCCGCCAGCATTTCCTTGCGCATCTCGTCCCTCCGCATTTTGAAACTTTTTAGTTTCATTCTACATAACCCCGATGAGCGGAGTCGCGAAAGTCCCCACGCCGAGAGGCCGCCCCGGCCAGCCAAAGCCCCGGGTGGACAAGGCCGCCCGCGGCCAGGCGGTGCTGGACGCCGCGGTCGACGCATTCTCGAAAAAGGGCCTGCAGGTCGCCACCATGCAGGATGTCGCCGACCGCATGGGCGTGGCCAAGATCCTGATCTATCGGCTCTATCCCTCGCGCCAGAGCCTGATCGACGCCTTGTTCGGCGAGATGCTGGCCACGATCGAGGCTGAGGCCGAAAGCCCCTGGGGTGGCTACGGCTCCAGCCTGGCGCGACTGGTGAAGATGTCGCGCGCCGCCAATCCGAAGCTGGCGCTGCTGCTCCTCCGCGACGCTCGAGGCGCGCCGGAGGCCTCGGCTTGGCGCGAAGCCCTGGAAGATCTGCTGACCAAGCTGATCGAGCCCTTCGTCGCGCCACCCGAGAGCGCCTCGGACGCTCAGCGCGCGACCTGCCAGCACGCGGCGCGCACCTTCATGCCGTTCGTGATCGAGGCCTGGGCGGCCGGGGTCGAGGAGACCGACGGCATGGATGACGCCACGCGTACGCGCTGGTTCGGCGAGATCGTCCGGGCGTGGCGCGAGGCGACCTACGCCGCGGCGGGCCTTAGCCCTCCGCTTCTTCCCGGCGCTTGAGCCAGGCGCGGCTGACCAGGCCCATGGCCAGCCAGATGACCACCGCCAGCGCGATCATGACGATGTGCTGCTTGCCGCCGCCCTTCATCGCCTGGACGATCGAATTGCCGGCAAAAGCGGTCAGGGCGATCTTCGGCACGATGCCGATGGCGGTGCCGGCGGCGAAGTCGCGCAGCTTCATCGGCGTCACGCCCGCGGCCATGTTGACGACGATGAACGGGGCCGAGGGCACCAGGCGCACGATCAGGCTGGCCATGAAGCCGTTCTTGCCGATCATCCGCATGAACTTGTTGACGCCCTCGCCGGCGAAATCGCGCAGGATCCGCGCGCCATACGCCCGGCCCAGCCAGAAGCCGACCAGAGACGAGACCAGCGTGCCGATCCAGCTGTAGGCAAAGCCGGTCCACGGCCCGAACGCCACGACCGCCGCGGCGATCAGCACGAACTGCGGCACGCCCAGGAAGGCCATGACCGCGAAGGCCGCCACGGCCATCGGCAGGGCCCACGGCCCGCTGGCCGCGCCCAGCCAATGCTCGACCGCCGTCTCGCCGTTGACGCCCAGCAGCTGCGCGCCGAACAGGAACACCACGCCAACCCCGCCGAGCAGCACGAACGACACCGCCACCGTGCGCCAGGCGCGGGCGTCCATATTGGTCAGGAAGTCGATGATGCGGCGGATCACGGCCCCTCCTCGCGCAGGCGCCGCCCAGGGTCAAGCGGCGCCGCCGAAACAGCGGCGGGACAGGTGCAAAGGAAACGGGCGAATTTCCGGCCGACTCCGCTGAACCGCGATCCGGGGACATTAACACTCGCCCGCCACGACATTTCGGTTGCGTGTTCTTCACACGACAGCGTTACTTATCCACAGGCTGCAAGGTCCGAAAACCTTGGCCCGGTAGGGAGTTCTAAAGTGAAGACCCTGGCTGTGATCTCGCGGAAGGGCGGCGCCGGCAAGACGACCTTGTCGGTGAATCTGGCCATCACCGCGCACCTGGCGGGCCTCAAGATCATGCTGGCCGATATCGACCCGCAGCGATCGGCCTCGGACTCTCTGCGCGCGCGGACGGGCGATGGTCCGGTTCTGGCCGAGATCAACGCCGGCAAGCTGTTCTCGACCCAGACCCAGGCCCAGCACAGTGACTTCGACGCCCTGGTGATCGACACCCCCGCCGCGCCCGAGGCCGACGTGCTGCAGGCGATCAACTGCGCCGACCTGTGCGTACTGGTCTGCCGCCCAACCTTCCTTGATATCGCCTCGGTGGTGCGCTCGGCCGAGTCGGTGCGTCGCCTGGGCAAGAAG
>JAEXJH010000467.1 GCA_023445955.1 Pseudomonadota bacterium | reverse complement strand
TGGCCGGTAGCGCCCGAGCCGACGACAGCACGCCGTCCAGCTGCCGCCCGCCGTGGTTGGAGACCACGATGCCGTCCGCGCCGATGTCTGCAGCGGCCCTGGCGTCCTCGGGATCCAGCACGCCCTTGATGATCAGCGGCCCCTTCCAGACCTCGCGGATCCACTCCAGGTCCTTCCACTGGATCGAGGGATCGAAGTTCGCCCCCAGCCAGCCCATGAAGTCCTCCAGCCCCGAGCTCTCGCCCAGCACCGGCGCGACATTGCCCAGGGCATGGGGACGCCCCATCACCCCGACGTCCCACGCCCAGACAGGCTTGAACATCGCCTGCGCCAGGCGGCGGGCGGCGGCGTTGGGGCCGCTCATGCCAGAGTGGGCGTCGCGATAGCGGGCGCCGGGCACGGGCATGTCGACTGTGAAGACCAGCGTCGTCGCGCCAGCCGCGGCCGCGCGGGCCAGCAGGTCGCGCATGAAGGCCCGGTCGCGCAGCACGTAGAGCTGGAACCAGATCGGCTTGGCCGACGCCCTGGAGACCTCGTCGACATCGCAGACCGACACCGTCGACAGGCAGAACGGCACGTCCTTCTTCGCCGCCGCGCGAGCGGCCTGGCACTCGCCGCGCCGGGCGTACATGCCAGTCAGGCCGACGGGCGCGAGCGCCACCGGCATGGCCTGCTCGACCCCGAACAGGGTGGTCCTGGTCGAGACGCGCGAGACGTCCTTCAGCACCCGTTGGCGCAAGGACAGGTCGGCCAGGTCGGAGATGTTGCGGGCCAGCGTCCGTTCGGCATAGGCGCCGCCGTCGATATAGTCGAACAGGAACCTCGGCAGGCGACGGCGCGCCGCCTCGCGGAAGTCCGTGGTCGAGGAAACGATGGTCATGCCGCCTCTTGTCCGGCCCAGTTCAGCCTGTTGTGCAGGACGTCGCCACGGATGGCCAGACCGCCTGTCTCCCGTCACAGTCCTGCGCTAGGGTCGCCCACAAGGGCCTCAAGCGCCCAGGGACATAGCGAGGAGACCACCCGTGAAGATCGTCACCAGCCTCAGCTTCAAGGGCGAATGCCGCCAGGCCTTCGACTTCTACGCCCAGGTCCTGGGCGGCAAGGTCACCGCCGCCTACCCGTTCGGCGAAGGCCCGCCCGACATGCCGGTCGACGCCCAGTACAAGGACTGGCTGATGCACGCCTGGCTGGAGATCGGCGACCAGGCGATCATGGGTGCAGACATGCCGCCCGAATTCGCGCCGAACATCGACAAGCCCAAGAACGGCTTCGACGTCACCTATCACACCGACGACCCGGCCGAGGCCAAGCGGGTGTTCGACGCATTGTCGGAAGGCGGTAAGGTCGGCATGGACTTCGCCGCGACCTTCTGGTCGCCGGGCTATGGCAGCTTTACCGACAAGTTCGGCATTCCGTGGATGATCAACACCACCCCGGCCCAAACTTAGTCCGGCGGCCGTTCGCCGCGCGCGCCTTACTCGGCCGAGATCGAGGCGCGCAGGCGTTCGGCGACGTCGCCCAGGGTGATGGCGCCGAGGGACTCGTTGACCTCGAGCACGCCCTGGCCATGCTGCTGCGACAGGTTGCCGGTGAAGTCGGTCAGCGCGGTGATGTGCTGAGCCAGCAGGTCGACCGTATGCAGCTCCTGCATCACAGACAGGCGGTGCTCGTCCGGCACAACTTCCAGGATCTTGCCCAGGGCGACGTCGAGGTGCCCGCACGCCACTGCTGCGATCGACATCTCCGACGAGATCGCCTTCAGCACCGTTTCAACGCTCGCGGGCGCGAGTTTATCCGACATCAGTACCCCCTGATTCCCTTAGGGGCAGGTCAGCACGCCCCGGCGGGCGCGGGCAAGCCCTTGATTTGTGCGACGAATTATCGCGGCGCGAACAGCGCCCTCCGAAACAACGCTAGATAGTGGTGCGACGCAACAGTTCGTCGCGGCGCTCGGCCATCTCGCGACGGGTGCGCTCCAGGGCGTCGCCCTCGGCCATCGACAGCAAGGCCTCGACCGTCCGGTTCAGGTGATCGTGGATCACCCGGCGCGCTTCCTTGGGATCGCGGTCGCGCAGAGCGCCGACGATGCGGTGGTGATCGTCGGCGAAGGTGGTCGGATCAGCCAGGCGCACGCGGCGCAGCTGGCCCGAGCAGTCGGGGAACTGGCGGCGCAGCGTCCAGATCTCCTCGACCGCCGCGACGATGGCGGCGTTGCGGGTGGCGTGGGCCACGGCCAGGTGGAAGTCGTGCTCCAGCCGCTCGCCGTCCTCGGCGCCGGCCAGGTTGGCCAGGTCGCGAGCGAGGCGCTCCAGGGCCATCACCTGCTCGTCGCTGACCGCGGCGGCAGCCAGGGCGCAGGCCTCGCCCTCGAACAGGCGGCGGGCTTCGGTCAGCTCCAGAGCGCTGACCTCGGCTTCGGCGGCGTCCTCCTCGGGCTTGGCCCGCGCTGTGACGTAGACGCCCGAGCCCTGACGCGCCTCGACCAGCCCCTGGAACTCCAAGGCGATCATCGCGTCACGGATCGTCGGCCGGCTGACCCCGAACGAGTCGGCCAGGCCCCGCTCAGACGGCAGGCGATCACCAGGGACATAGCGCCCCTCGGCGATGGAGGCCGCGATCGAACGGGCCACCTGCTGGTAGAGCTTCTGGGGATCCGGCGCGGCGCGCATCAAACCTCGCTTGGGAGCAGACGAATCCATCTTAGCGCGTTTGCGCGAGCTTACGCACCTCGCTGGCCGACAGCAGGAACGCCCCGACGCCGTAGAGCTGGGTGTCGTCACGGCCCACCTGGTCAGGGGCCACGCCCACGCGCTGCACCCAGCCCAGACGGCCGTCCGGCTCGATCGCCGCGTCCAGCGCTTTCCAGCCCTTGTCGATCGCCGGGCCGTACTTGGCGCGCGGCAACAGGCCGTGGTTGACGCCCCAGGCCAGGCCGTAGACGAAGAAGCCCGTGCCGCTGGTCTCCGGCGTCTTTTGCGGCTCCAGCAGCGAGACGGGCCAGTAGCCGTCGGCGCCTTGCAGGGTGACGATCTTGGCCGACATCTGCTTGAAGATCGCTTCGTACTTCGGACGGCTCGGATGATTGGCCGGCAGGTCCTGCAGGATCCGCGCGATACCCGCATAGGCCCAGCCGTTGCCACGACCCCAGAAGATCTTCTGGCCCGCATCGCTGCGCCGTTTGATGAAGCGGCTGTCGCGGAAATAGAGGTGGTCGGTCTTGTCGTAGAGATAGTCGGTGGTCGCCCAGAACTCGCTGTCGGCGTGGTCCAGATAGCGCTTGTCGCCGGTGACCTTGGAGAGGCTGACCCAGGCCGGTGGGGCCATGAAGATGGCGTCGCTCCAGCACCAGCGCGCCTGGCAGTAGGGGTCGCCCTTGGCCGGCTTGGGCTCGAAGTCCAGCGACACGGTCGACGGATCGGCCAGCACGGCGTCGAAGCGGGCGCGGATCGGCGCGAGCTTGCTCTGGTCCTTGGTCCGGCCGGCCGCCCAGACCCAGACCGCGCCGGTGGCGTCGGCGTCGGCGTGGCGCGGACGGTGGTCGAAGCCCCAGCCCTCGGCCTCGCCGTGCTTGAGGGTCGCGCCCGACAGGTACGGGTCCTGGGTCGCGTCGGCGAAGGTGTAGAGACCGATGTAGAACGCCGCCTGGATCCAGTCGCGCGGCGCCTCGGTGTCCTTGCGGAACGCGCTGACCGGCACGTAGTCGAAATTGTCCATGTGGGCCAGCTGCCAGGCCGCCACCTTGCGGCCCGCGGCGTCGACCGACGCGGACGAGACGCTGACGACGGCAGGCTTCGGCGCGGCCGCAACAGGCGCGGCGCTTCCGGCCAGGATGGCGATGGCGGCGGCCGCCTTCAGGAGCGTCTTGAAGGTCATTTGAAGCGTTTCCTCCCGCGTCGTTCTTGTTCTTAAGCGCCTGGACCGAGGTCCGAGACCGCCAGGACGTCCATGTCGTCGAATTCCAGGTTCTCGCCGCCCATCGACCACACGAAGGTGTAGTTCGAGGTGCCCACCCCGCTGTGGATCGACCAGCTAGGCGAGAACACCGCCTCGCCCTCGTCCATGAATACCGCCCGCGGCTCGGACGGCTCGCCCATCAGGTGCATGACGCGACCTGGGTCGGTGTCAAAGTACATGTAGATCTCGCTGCGCCGGCGATGGGTGTGCGGCGGCATGGTGTTCCAGACATTGCCGTCGGCCAGCTCGGTGAAGCCCATGACCAGCTGGCAGGTCTCGACAATGCCGGGGCGGATGGCCTGGCGGATCACCCGGCGGTTGGCGGTGGTCGCCTCCCCCGCCTGGATCGTCCGAGCCTCGTCGCGCCGCACCCGCTTGCTGGGGTGGCTGGCGTGGGCCGGATAGCTGACGAAATAGAACTTGGCCGGGTTGGCGGCGTCGTCGCTCTCGAAGCTGACGCTCTCCGTCCCCCGGCCGATATAGAGGCTGTCGTGACGGGCCAGGTCGAAGCGCTCGCCGTCCAGGGTCACGACGCCCGGACCGCCGATGTTGATCACCCCCACCTCGCGGCGCTCGCAAAAGAACCGCGAGGCCAGTTCCTTGTGGGTCGGCAGGGTCAGGGCCGCGTCGGTCGGCGTCGCAGAACCGACCACCGCCCGCGTGATCTCCAGATAGCTGAGCGACAGCGCGCCCGGCTGGAACAGTTTGTCGATGACGAAGGTGTCGCGAAGCTCGCGCACCGTCATGCGACTCATGCCGGCGCGGTCGGTGCTCTCGCGATAGTCCATCTGAACGCTCATCGGCCGAACTGGCCTCCACTGCGGGGAGGCCGCGAACCGGTCGCCATGTTCGCCGGCGGCCGCACGATCACGCGCATCCGTCCCCCCGTTTTTCGTTGGTTGCTAAACTGACATTACCAATCCGATCGCGACGCCGTAAAGGCCGAACACACCGCGCAGGCATGTCTAACGCTGTCACGGGGTCATCCGCGGGCGGTCCTTTTGCAAATTGAGCAGTGAAATCAACCACCCAGACCATAGTCACCCTAAAGCCAGCACCACTTGACAAGTGGCCTGACCATAAGCGATCAGTTGGGTATGCCAATTGGCCGTCGCGATAGGCGCAGCGCCCATTTGGACGTCAGCTTCCGGGGCCGCCCGCCCTTTTTCTTTCCAGGTCCCCTCCTGCGGCCGGATCCCGACAGCGGATCCGGCCTCTTTTTTGGGAGTCCGCTTGCGCGCCCCGCGGAACCATCGAAACCTTCGCCATTCCCAGCGGAGACCGACCATCATGCGCGCCCTGGCCTTCATCCTGCTCGCGCTCGCGGGCTCCCCGGCCGCCGCGACCACCTGGGACCTGCCCGCCACGCCCAAGACGGTCGCCTGGGGCCACTACGACGCGACCGACAAGCCGGCGCTGACGATCCAGTCAGGTGACACGGTCGTCATACACACCCTGCTGACCAACAACCCGACGGGCCTGGCCAAGGCCGGCGTCGCGGAAGCCGACATCCAGCCGGAGCTAAGGGCGGTCTACGAAGGCGTGCCGGCCTCGGCGCGCGGCCCAGGTGGCCACATCCTGACCGGCCCGGTGGCGATCGAGGGCGCGGAGCCCGGCGACACGCTTGAGGTCCGCATCCTCAAGATCGATATCGACATCCCCTACGCCTACAACGCCTTCCGCTATGGCGCGGGCTTCCTGACCGATGACTTTCCCTATGCGCGGATGAAGATCATCCCGCTGGATCGCGAGAAGATGTTCGGGCGCTTTGGCCCCGGCATCAACGTGCCGCTGCGCCCGTTCTTCGGCAGCATGGGTGTGGCCCCGCCGCCGGCCTTCGGCCGCTATGACAGCGCGCCGCCGACCATCAACGGCGGCAACATGGACGACAAGGCGCTGGTAGCGGGCGCGACCCTGTTTCTGCCGGTCCACGCCAAGGGCGCGCTGTTCCAGGCCGGCGACGGCCACGCCGCCCAGGGCAATGGCGAGGTCGACATCACCGCGCTGGAGACCTCGCTGACCGGGACCTTCCAGTTCATCCTGCACAAGGGCGTCAAGAGCCCCTACCCGCGCGCCGAGACGCCCGAGGCCTATATCGCCATGGGCTTCGACGACGATCTCAGCAACGCCACGCGCAAGGCGCTGCGCAACGCGATCGACTTCCTGGTGGCGGCGAAGGGCATGACCCGCGACGACGCCTACATGCTGATCAGCGTGGCCGGCGACGTCGAGATCACCGAGCTGGTCGACCGCAACAAGGGCGTCCACGTCGTGATGCCCAAGAAACTGTTCGACAAATAGACCCTACTTCGCCGCGCTGGCGGCGCGGAGGGCGATCTCTTCGCGCTTGGCCGCCAGGCTCTCGCGGGTGCGCTCGATGGCTTCCAGCTCGGCGGTCAGCAGCAGGTTCTCGATCAGCCCGCCCAGGTGCGTCTGCATCGCCGCGCGCGCGGCCTTGGGATCGCGAGTGCGCAGGGCCTCGACGATCTCCTGGTGCTCGTCCTTCAGCGGCCGCTTGCGCACGTGCCGGGCCTTTTCCAGCATCTGCATGCACAGGCGCGAGCGGTAGCGCAGGTCCCAGGCGCTCTCGATGATCCGCACCACGGCGCTGTTGCGCGTCGCGGCCGCGATCGAGATGTGGAACTGCCGGTCGGCCAGCTCGGACTGTTCCTTGGTCGAGGCGTCGCTGTTCATCTCGGCGACCAGGGTCTCGAGATAGGCCAGCTCCTCGTCGGTGATCAGGGTGGCGGCCAGGGCGGCGGCCTCGCCCTCGAACAGGCGGCGAGCCTCGGCCTGCTCGAAAGCGCCGATGTCCAGGTCCTTCACCGGCGGCGGCGGCTGGTCGAGGCGGACATAGACGCCAGAGCCCTGCTTGGCTTCGAGCAGGCCGCGCATCTCCAGCGCGATGACGGCGCGGCGCACCGTGGGGCGGGAGACGCCGAAGTCGTCGGCCAGATCGCGCTCGGACGGCAGGCGATGGCCAGGCTGATAGGCGCCCTCGGCGATCGAGGCGCTGATGGCCGCGGCCACCTGCTGGTAGAGCCTGGAATCCGGCGAAGGGGTCGACATCTGAAGCGGCCACGGACCCGCGCCACGATCGGCGCGTCGCACAGGACTAGCGTGCGTCCCGCCGGCTCACAAGCGGCCGCGAGCCCGGAGTGGCCTTACCAGGACCTTCCGGGCGGT
>JAEXJH010000466.1 GCA_023445955.1 Pseudomonadota bacterium | reverse complement strand
ACACCGCGGCGGGGCGGTACGCTTCCGCCAAACTCTCCCAGAAAGCACTCAACTCAACCCCCGTACACGCGACGCTCTACCCGCGAGGGAGTCGGCACGGCGGAGGGTTGTACGCGAGCAAACCTTTGCACGCACGGGGAAAACGGCCCGATCCGGGTAGTAAAAAGCGCGGCGTCCGCCAGGGTCCGCCGCGCTCTTGCGATGTTGAAGCCTTACTCGCCCTTGGGCGCGCGACGGACCTCGACGACGCGGACCTTGGCGCCGTCCAGCACCAGGGCCAGCTCGCCGCGCTTGATCTTCAGGGCGTCGGCCCCGAAGGCGTCGCGCCGCCAGCCGGCCAGGGCCGGGGTCGCAGCGTTGTCGTCGGCGGCGATCTTCTCCAGGTCCGAGACCGTGGCGATCAGCTTGGAGGCGACGCCCGCCTCCTCCGCCCGCGCCTTCAGCAGCACCTTGAGCAGCTCGACCACGGCGCCGGCGTTCTGGGGCGGCGGCGGACCGGGCTTGTCGACGACCGGGGCGTAGCCTTCCGGATCGGCCAGGGCGGCCTTGATCGCGGCCAAGAGGTCGGGACCGAACTTGCTGCCGCCAAAGCCCTTGGGCACGCCGCGCAGGTTGTTGAGGGCGTCCAGCGAGGTCGGGGCCTGCGTGGCCAGCTCGTCGATGGCCTCGTCCTTCAGGATGCGGCCGCGCGGCTGGTCGCGGTTCTGGGCGGTGCGCTCGCGCCAGGCGGCGACGGCCTTGAACACGGCCAGGTACTTCGGCGCGGTCTTGCGCGGACGCAGGCGACGCCAGGCCTTCTCGGGATCGACGTCATAGGCGGCCGGATCCGAGATGGCGGTCATCTCTTCCTCGACCCAGGCCAGGCGGCCCGAGGTCTCGAGGCGCTCGCGCAGGGTCGGGAACAGGGCGGCCAGGTGGGTGACGTCGGCCAGGGCGTAGGTCAGCTGGGCTTCCGTCAGCGGCCGGCGGGCCCAGTCGGTGAAGCGGCTGGACTTATCCAGCTCGATCCGCAGCATCTGGCGGACCAGGGCGTCATAGGCGATCTGCTCGCCGAAGCCCGCCGCCATGCCCGCCACCTGGGTGTCGAACAACGGTCGCGGCATGGCCTTCAGGTTGTTGAAGATCTCGACGTCCTGGCGGGCGGCGTGGAACACCTTGAGGATGCTCTCGTCACGCATGACGGCCAGCAGCGGCTCGAGGTCGATGCCCTCGGCCAGCGGATCGATAACGGCTTCGTGCGTCGGCGACGCGACCTGGATCAGGCACAACTTGGGCCAGTAGGTCGTCTCGCGCATGAACTCGGTGTCGACGGCGACGAAAGGCTCGCCCGCGAGCGCATTACAGAACGCCGCCAGCTCGGCGGTGGTGGTGATCGGCTTCATCGGCTGCTAATAGCCTCGCGCACCCCCGAGTCTGCAAGCGTCAAGACGCGCCCAGCGCATCGGGAAAGCAAATTTTCCGCGTGTTCGGAGGGGATCACCGCCTTCCGATAGACCAGAGCGAGCGCCAGAGCGACCATGAGCGATCAGCCCAACGGCCTTACCTACGCCCAGGCGGGTGTCGATATCGACGCCGGCAACGCCCTCGTGGACGCCATCAAGCCGCTGGCCAAGGCCACTCGCCGTCCGGGCGCGGAGGCCAGCCTGGGCGGGTTCGGCGCGCTGTTCGACCTCAAGGCCGCCGGTTACGACGACCCGCTGCTGGTCACCACCACCGACGGCGTCGGCACCAAGCTGCGCATCGCCATCGACAGCGGCATGCACGCCACGGTCGGCATCGATCTCGTCGCCATGTGCGTCAACGACCTGCTGGCCCAGGGCGCCGAGCCGCTGATGTTCCTGGACTACTTCGCCACCGGCAAGCTGGACATCGAGGTCGCCAAGAGCGTCGTCGCCGGCATCGCCGAAGGCTGCAAGCTGGCGGGCGCAGCCCTGGTGGGCGGCGAAACCGCCGAGATGCCGGGCATGTACAGCGACGGCGAATACGACCTGGCCGGCTTCTCGGTCGGCGCGGTCGATCGCGACGACGTCCTGCCCAAGTTGGACAAGCAGCGCGCCGGCGACGTGATCATCGGCCTGGGCTCGTCGGGTCCGCACTCCAACGGCTATTCGCTGGTGCGCCGCGTGGTCGAGCGCTCGGGCCTGGCCTGGGACGCCCCCTGCCCGTTTGAAGACGGCAAGACGCTGGCCGAGGCCCTGATGGCCCCGACCCGCATCTATGTGAAGTCGCTGCTGCCCCTGCTGCAGTCGGGTCGCGTCAAGGGCGGCGCGCACATCACCGGCGGCGGTCTGATCGAGAACCCGCCGCGCGCCATCGCCGAGGGCCTGGAAGCCCAGTTCGACTGGAACGCCTGGGCGATGCCTCCCGTGTTCGAGTGGATGGCCCAGGTCGGCGGCGTGTCGGAGCACGAGATGCGCCGCACGTTCAACTGCGGCGTCGGCTTCATCATCATCGTCGCGCAAGCCGATGCCGAGCCGGTCCTGGCCGCCCTGCTGAACGCCGGCGAGGACGCCTTCATCTGCGGCCAGCTGGTCAAGGCTTGATGCCGAGCAAGACCAAGGTCGCCGTCCTGATCTCGGGCCGGGGCTCCAACATGGAAGCCCTGGTTCGTGCGGCGAAGGCCGACGACTGCCCGTTCGAGATCGCCCTCGTCCTGGCCAACAAGCCCGACGCCGGCGGCCTGGCCACGGCAGCGGCCGAGGGGATCGAAGCGCTCTGCGTCGATCAGAAGCCCTTCGGCAAGGACCGCGAGGCCCACGAGCGGGCCATCGACGCGGCCCTGCGCGAGCGTGGCATCCAGGTCATCGCCCTGGCCGGCTACATGCGCATCCTGACGCCGTTCCTGGTCGACGCCTGGGAAGGCCGGATGCTGAACATCCACCCGTCCCTGCTGCCCGCCTATCCGGGCCTGGACACCCACGCCCGGGCCATCGCGGCCGGCGAGGCCGAGGCCGGTTGCACCGTCCACCTGGTCACCGCCGGCGTGGATGAAGGCCCGATCCTGGGCCAGGCCCGCGTGGCCATCCTGCCCGGCGACGACGACCACAGCTTGGCCGCTCGCGTGCTCGAGCAGGAGCACAAGCTCTATGCCGCCACCCTGGCCGCGTTCGTGACGAGACATCCGGTCACAGGCGATTAAGCCTACCCGCTCAGCGGTTCGTCACCATCTTCGTCCATGATGACCTTCATGGACGCCCTGATCGCCGACCTCTTCAAAGTCGCCGCCGACAACGCCGGTTTAGCCGGCGTGGTCCTGTTCGCCTTCACCCTGTTGGAAGCGCTGCTGGTCGTAGGCCTGCTGATCCCGATCCTGGGCGTCATGCTGGCCGCCGGCGCGCTGATCGCCCAAGGGGTGCTGCATCCGGTCGAGGCCATCCTGTGGTGCAGCGCCGGCGCCGCCGCCGGCGACGCCGTCTCCTATCTGATGGGCCGAGGCCTGGGCGGCCGCCGCGCCGCGCGCCTGTTGTTCGCCGGCAAGCGTCGCCTGCTGGCCCGCGCCAAGATCCTGACCCGCCGCCATGGCGTCCTGGCCATTGCCGCCGCCCGCTATCTGGGTCCGGCCCGTCCCCTGATCCCCATCCTGGCCGGCATGTCGCGTACGCGCGGCTGGAGCTTTCAGGTCGCTAACGTGCTGTCCGCTCCGCTGTGGGTGATCTCATTGCTGGCGCCCGGCTATCTGGCCGCCCGGAACCTGCAGATGTTCGGCTCCAACCCGGCCCTCGCCAGCGGCGTCGCCCTGGCGGTGGTGCTGGCCGCCGGTCTGGGCGTCCTATGGGTCAAGCGGACGCGGGCGGCCGTTTAACGCGTAGCGCCTCTAGAACGCGCTTACGCGTCGCGCCTCCGGCGCTTCTACAAGAACTGCGGCCAAGTGTTCCGACCGCTCGGCGAGCGCCTCGTCGAGAAAGCCGACCAGCAGCTTGGCGATCACGGCGTGAGCTCGCGCACCGCCAATGGGGCCGAACCGGTTGCGGCGACGGTCGTCGGATATCGTGGCGGGCGGCAGTAGCGCCGCATCGGCGAAATCGAAGTGTCGCGCCGCCTGGATCTGCAGCGCGATCGCACGATCGTTTCCGTTCGACACCGCCTTCCAAGTCCTGCTGCGCCGATCCCGCGACGCCTGCCGCTCTCCGTCGGTCAAGCCGACGACATAAAGGATCGGCTTGGCCGGCGCTGGCGCGTTGGCGGCGGCGCTGTAGTCGCCGTCCAGATTGATCGCGACACGCGCCCGAGCATCCTTCGACAGGGCCAGGACCGCGGCGGCGCCGCCGAGCGAGTGCCCCACGAATCCGACGCGCGCGCCATCGATGAAACCCGCCTCTTTCGCCGCCAGCCCGCGGACGGTCGCCGCCGCGCGGACCATCTCGTCGGCGGCCTCGCCATATCGCCTGTCGCTGACCGGAGGCGAGCCCAGCGGATTAACCGCCGCAACGACGTAACCGTGGCTGACCAGATCCTCGAGCAAAAGCCGATAGTCGCGCGCGCCCATGCCCGCGCCGGGCGCGAACACCAATACAGGGAACGGCCCCTCGGCCGGCTTGGCATTCCAGCCGGCGCTGCTCCTGGCGGCCATCAGGGCCGCTGCAGCCGGCGCCCCGAACCGTCGCGTCAACGCCGTCTTGTACGAGGCCGGCGATGGCATAGCGCCGGACTCGCCCGCGCTCTCCGCGGGGTAGAAGAGCCACAACGGCGTCGTCGATGCGCCGGACAGATCCTTTAGCCCGACGGCGAACAGGCCTGACGGACGAACCGCCTCCAGCGCCGCGACTGCTTCAGGCGGCGGCTGGACGGTCGGGACATCCGTCGTCGCGCCGCAGCTGGCGGTCAGCAGCGCAAGAGCGAGCGCCATCGGCGCCTTGAGCGTCCGTCGCAGGGCATAGCGAAAAGGCGTCATCCGTGTGGAGTTCCGATGAATGTCTGACGGCCCATCCTGGCCGATCCGACGCTGACCTCCATCGTTTCGCGATCAAGACCGACGAGGCGACGACGGAGCTTCTGCTTCCTCGCGCTTTGATCACGGCGACGTCTTCACCCGCTCCATGGTCGCCAGCAGCTGTTGGGCCTGGTACGCCGCGATCCCGCCATTGGGATCGGCCGAGATCGGCTTGAGCAGCTGGAAGGCGGTGCGGGTGTCGTCCGCCAGCATGAAGGCTGCCGCCGCCACGATGCGGATCTTGGCCACCTCGGGCGCCAGGGTCACCGCACGGCGCAGCAAGGCCAGCCGCTCTGGCGACGGCGCCTCGCTGGAGGCCATGGTCTGGGCCAGCAGGAACAGGGTCAGGTAGTCGTTGGGCTCGGCCTTGTCGGCGCGTTCCAGGTATTCGCGCGCCGAGGCCTGGAACTGGCTGCGATGCTCGCGATCGGCGGCGGCGCGATAGAGCTTGCTCATGCCCATCAGCCGCAGGGCCTCCAGGTTGCCGCCGTCCTCATCCAGCAGCCCGGCCAGCAGGCGCTCGCCCTTGTCGCGATCGCCCAGCATGATCTCGGCGCGCGCCAAAGCCTGGCGGCTGTAGCGCTCGTCGGGCCGCCGCGCCGCGGCCTTGCGGAAGTCCTTCAGCAGAGCGGCGGGATAGATCGAGGGAAAGGCCTTCAGACGCTGCAGCTCCAGGATCAGGTCGTCGGCGCCCTTCGGCATCTTCCGAATATGGATGTTCGGCGGCGGCCCAGCCGTTCGCGGCAGTGTCGTCAGGATCGCGGGCTCACGCAGGAAGGTCCTGACCTTTTCCTCCAGCACCTCCGGAGGTTCGCCGAACACCTCGGTCCAGATCGCCTTTGGGTCCCCAGGTCCCTCCTCCAGCCGGTCCAGATAGGTCGCCAGCTTCGCCTTGCGAACGGGGTCGGACCACAGGTAGCGCACCAGGACCGCGGCCTGGGCGTCATATCCCCAGCGTCCAGGATCGGCCGTCAGCGCACGCTCGGCGATCAGGTGAGGCAGCGCGTACAGGTTCTTGGCCGCCAGATCGTTGTCGAACAGCGCCGGGACGCCGCCGACGACCAGGTGGTCGGGTCGAATGTCGATCGAGCTGTAATAGAGGGCCGCGCCCTTGATCAGCCAGCGCGGCTGGCGGAACGGGAAGTTTTCGCTGAAGAAATGCAGCGCATAGGCCCCCAGGACGCCATCGTCACCGGACGTTTCGTCGACCACCTTGTGGAAGTGGAAGCTGTCGCGCACGACGACAGCGAAGATGTCCTCGGGCTCGGCCACGTCGATCGACAGCGCGGTGATGACCGCGCCGGGTACGACGCGCACATAGTCCACATTGTACTTGTCATCACGACCCGGCGCCCTGACCAGGTAGATGGGAAACTTGCGCGGCGGCGGCGCGTCCAGCTTGCCGTAGAGCGTGCGCAGGGTCTGATCCAGCGCCTCCACGTCCTCGACCACGCGGCGCAGCACCGCGGGGCTCTCGTCCGAATAGACGATGACGTGCTCGCTCTCGGCCCGCAGCCAGCGCCCTGTGCCTTGGGGACGGACGATGACGTCGCGGGAGGACTTGGGCGCAGCGGCCATGGCTGGGCTCGCCAGCAACACGGCGGCCAAGAGGCCAGCCGCGAGACCTCGGCCAATCGTCATCCTCGCCTCTCCCCCGAGCGCCCCGTCGCCGCCATCGCGACGATCCACCCTAAGGCGATTGACGCACGTCAGACAATCTCCCGTGTCGGCCAAACAAAAAGGCCGGCGGGTCGCCCCGCCGGCCTCTTCATTTCAGCAAGGCGTAAGCCTTAGCCGACGATTTGGTCGTCCGTGAAGAACTGGGCGATTTCGATCGCGGCGTTCTCCAGGCTGTCCGAACCGTGGACCGAGTTTTCGCCGATCGACAGGGCGAACAGCTTGCGGATCGTGCCTTCGTCGGCGTTTTCCGGGTTCGTGGCGCCCATGACTTCGCGGTACTTGGCCATGGCGTTGTCGCCTTCCAGCACCTGCACGACGACCGGCTCGGCGGTCATCTGGCCAACCAGTTCGCCGTAGAACGGACGCTCGGCGTGGACTTCGTAGAACTTCTTGGCTTGGTCTTCGGTCAGGCGCACGCGGCGCTGAGCGACGATGCGCAGGCCAGCGGCCTCGATCACGGCGTTGATGGCGCCGGTCAGGTTGCGGCGGGTGGCGTCCGGCTTGATGATCGAGAAGGTGCGTTCGGTCACGGTAGTGATCTCACAGAAAAGTTGTGAATTGGGAGGTTGCGGGCTTATAGCCGTGCGCCTCCTCCCCGCCAACCCCGCCGCGTAACCTTCACAAAAATGCTTCAGATCAACGACCTGACCTTCAACGCCTGGGGTCGGCGCTTCTTCGACCACGCCAGCGTGAGTCTGCCGCCGGGCGCCAAGGTCGGATTGATCGGCCGCAACGGCGTGGGCAAGTCGACGCTGTTCAAGCTGATCCTGGGCCAGCTAGCCGCCGGCGACGACGAGATCAGCCTGCCCAAGACCGCGCGGATCGGCTCGGTGGACCAGGAACACCCGGCCACGCCCTTCACGCTGCTGGAGACCGTGCTGGAGGCCGACGAGGAGCGTCACAGCCTGCTGACCCGCCTGGAAACGGCCGATCCCGAGGAGATGGGCGAGATCTGGGCCCGCCTGATCGAGATCGATTCCGACGCCGCCCCGGCCAAGGCCTCGGAAATCCTGGTGGGCCTGGGCTTCACCCAGGAAGACCTGGCCCGGCCGATGAGCGAGTTCTCGGGCGGCTGGCGCATGCGCGTGGCCCTGGCGGCGGCCCTGTTCGCCGAGCCGGACATGCTGCTGCTCGACGAACCGACCAACTATCTCGACCTGGAAGGCGCGCTGTGGCTGGAGGCCCGTCTCCAGAAGTACCCACACACCGCCCTGATCGTCAGCCACGACCGCGAACTGCTCAACAACAGCTGCACGCACATGCTGCACCTGGCCGGCGGCAAGCTGGAGCTCTATGTCGGCGGCTACGACGACTTCGAAAAGCGCCGCGCCGAGAAGGCGCGCCTGCAGCTCTCCGCGAAAGCCAAGCAGGACGCCGAGCGCGCCCACCTGCAGGCCTTCGTCGACCGCTTCAAGGCCAAGGCCTCCAAGGCCGCTCAAGCTCAGTCGCGGATGAAGCGCCTGGCCAAGATGGAGCCGGTGTCGACCACGATCGAGGAGCGCGTCGCGCCCTTCACCCTGCCCTCGCCGCCCAAGCCCCTGCCCCCGCCGCTGATCCGGCTGGAGAAGGCGTTCGTGGGTTACGAGGAAGACCGGGCGATCCTCAAGAACCTCAACCTGCGTATGGACCTGGACGACCGCATCGGCCTCCTGGGCGTCAACGGCGCGGGCAAGTCCACCTTCGCCAAGATGATCGCCGGCGCGCTGGGTGTGCAGAAGGGCGAGTTCCACCGCGACAAGAAGATGAAGGTCGGCTGGTTCCACCAGCACCAGATCGAGGCGATGGATCCCAACGACACCCCGCTGGAGATCATCCGCCGGGCGATGCCGGAAGCGTCCGAAAGCTCGCGCCGCTCGAAGCTGGCGCAGTTTGGCCTGGGCTTCGAGAAGCAGGAGACCAAGGTCGACGCCCTGTCGGGCGGCGAGCGCGCGCGTCTGCTG